>NZ_BAAACY010000096.1:0-11864 GCF_039521925.1 Virgibacillus salarius
TATCCAAGTCATCGAAGAACTCCCTGTAGATCCGGAATCTACGATTCTTCGTGAGGCTGTGGTTAAACTGGGGAAAATGAAATTTCCAGTTCGCTTGATCGAAACACAAGATAGTCAAGGAAATCTTATTAGGATCATCATTAATGATGCGAAAATGAGTGCACAGGAAATCAGTGATCTTTACCGAAATCGCTGGCAAATAGAATTATTCTTTAAATGGATGAAACAACACTTAGTTTTCAAAAAGTGTTATGGAAAGAGCTCAAACGCCGTTTACAACCAAATTTACATAGCTATGATCACTTTCTGCTTAACTTTATTGATGAAGAAAAAAGTGTGTTATCAAGGATCACTTCTCGAAATGCTTGAATTTATTGGTGTATATTGGTCAAGCTGCTTCTCTACCTTTATAAAAGAACTGTTTAAAAAGCCAAATCGAACGTCGGATGGACGGAGGCGACTTGAACATGAGCGCATCTTTAATAACGTACTAGAACAAATTAAACGAGAGGAAACCTGGTACTTAAATAATGATGTAACCTATGATCTTATCTTCTGATATGTAAAAATCTGGATAAGGGCTACCTTCAATTAGTACCCCCTTATCCTTTTGGCTCTATAAACCCTATATTCAAAAAACTGAATTTTTGAACAGTTATTAATTGGTATATTTTTGATAAATATTCCAGTTTTGCGCACTTGACTATTTTTAAAATTTTTTGTGCAACGCTAATGAGTAAATTATAAAATTAGCCGATGTGGATAAATATGGACGTGTTGAGCTTTTTATTCTTCTCGTTATTGAAAAACTTTCGCGTTTCATGGATGTTGCTTCTCTCCATGTGCTAAAATAAATATAAAGAAAATTACCAAATGGAGGAACAAATATGAGTGAACAGGCTTTGAATTATTTAAAAGATAACCGTGAAAGGCTACTTGCTAAACTAACCGATTTTCTTGCTATTCCAAGTGTGAGTACAGATAGTGCGCATAAAGATGACATCGAAAAAGCAGCGGACTTTATTGTTACATATCTAAAAGATATTGGTTTTGAAAATGCTGAGAAACAAGCAACGGCTGGACATCCACTTGTTTACGCTGAATATAATGGAGCTGGTCCAAATGCCCCAACTGTTCTTTTTTATGGTCACTATGATGTACAGCCTGCAGATCCCCTTGAATTGTGGGATAGTGATCCTTTTAAACCTGAAGTACGGAATGAAAGATTATATGCACGTGGTTCAAGCGACGATAAAGGACAAGTGTTTATGCATTTAGCAGTATTTGAAGCATATATGAAAACAGAAGGTAAACTACCTTTAAATGTAAAGGTTTGTATTGAAGGAGAAGAGGAAATTGGAAGTGAGAGTTTGTATGAAGTTCTTCATAAGAAGAAGGAACAGTTTAATGCAGATTTTGCCGTAATATCTGATTCAGGTATGGTAGCTAAAAACCAACCAACTATTCTATATGGATTAAAAGGGTTTACTGGGATTGAAATAACAGTTACCGGTCCTGATCATGATTTACACTCGGGAATGTATGGCGGAGCCATACGTAACCCAATTATGGCTTTGAGTCATATCCTCTCTTCTATGAAGGATAAAAAAGAAGTCGTTACCGTGAAAGGTTTTTATGATGATGTGGAGCCATTAACGTCAGAAGAGAGAGAGCTTATTGAGAAGGTTCCTGGTGAAGATTATACGAATGCAACAGGTGTTGATCAGACTATTTCTGAAAAAGGTTATACAGCAAAAGAACATACAATGGGAAGACCAACATTAGAAATAAATGGAATTTATGGTGGATATCAAGGAGAGGGTACGAAAACGATTATTCCTTCTACAGCGGTTGCGAAAATAACCTGCCGTTTAGTACCTGGACAAGATCCTGTTAGAATACAGAATCTACTTGAAGATCATATCAATAAAGTGGCCCCAACAGGAGTGACGGTAGAAGTAACAAAAGAAAAGCTCTCTGCAAAGGCGTACAAAGTTGAACCGAACCATCCGCTAATTAAAAAAGCAGCAACTGCCTATACAAAAGCATTCGGTAAGGAGACTATATATGTAAGAATGGGAGGCTCAATTCCAGTTGTAGAATGGCTGGAGGATATCTATAATTTTCCAATTGTATTGTTAGGATTTGGAACTCCAGATGATCGACTTCATTCACCGAATGAAAGTTTTCCAATAGATAGCTTCGATAAAGGAATGGAAACCCTTATGTATTACTGGAATGAAGTGGGATATTAAAAATAGTATAAGCGGAGTTTCGTATGAATTACTTACACTTCATGTGCTAGAAATGGTGGAAGGGAGGAGTATTCATGAAATATGCTATTGTGACGGGAACATCACGGGGATTAGGTGAGGATATTGCAAGACTACTTTTAGAGCATGGGGTTCATGTTATTGGTATTTCTCGTAGTCCATCTCAAGCTCTAGTAAACGTAGCACAAAAAAATCATAGCACTTATACGCAACTACACGGTGATCTTGGAAACATAAATGAACTGGAGCAGATGAATACGCAGCTAAAGGAGTATTTACTTCATCGGAGTATTACGGAGCTTTATTTGGTAAATAATGCAGCAGTTGTTCAGCCTGTTAATCAAGCGAACCAGATAGCTGCGAATAACTTATCCTACCACTTCCATGTAAATGCGATTGCACCAATGGCTTTAACCAATTCTCTTATAGATTATGCAAACAATAATGGAATTCCCATGATTGGGCTGACAGTGACATCAGGAGCTGCAGAAAGGCCAACATATGGATGGAGTGCTTATTGTAGTACCAAGGCAAGCATAAACATGTATACACGAACTGTTGCTCTAGAGCAAGAACAACTAGGTAGTAAAAATAAAATAGTTGCTTTTAGTCCAGGTATAATGGATACAGAAATGCAAGAATCGATACGTTCGAGCTCGAAGGATGAATTTGCAGATATTGAAAGATTTGTAGCCTTCAAACAAAATAACCAGTTAAGAAGTACCAGGAACGTAGCAGCGATTCTGGTGGAATTAATCTTGGAAAAAAATCAGATAGAAAATGGAAAGATTTATAACATCGGTGATTTTCTTTAAAGTTAGACGCCCATATCGCCTAAATCCCCTTCCATATTTCACTTTTTCGCATAAAATGGATTATCTTGTGAAAGAGGAGGCGAATGAAATGAGTGAAGGCGGATCTGCATATGGCGGAGGATTTGCGCTATTAGTCGTATTGTTCATATTATTGATTATAATTGGAACTGCTTATACAGATGGTGGTGGCTATGGCGGCTACGGTGGTTACGGCTGCTGCTAAACATAAGTATCCGCCCGTTTAACGGGCGGATACTTATGTTATCCCGCATATAACTGGCAGTAAATGTCCAATTGGCTCCAGGGCCTTTTAGGTCATACCCTTGTGGTACTAACCATCAGTGGGGGATAAACAAAATCCACTTTGTAGATTGTTTACTTTACTACAATGAATTGGTTTGACGTAACTTTAAACGGAAAAGTATTCCAATTGTAATTATTGCAATGATTAGCCCTAATAATAAGCTAAACACTGTAAGAATGAAGCTTAGAATTGATGTGTTCCATAAAATTAACACAAGTGCGCCAAAAATACCAAATGTAATACATATAGCTGTTAAACCGATTAACCGAGATTTGAAAACCTCTTGTTCATCTGTCCAATTTAATTTTGGTTGTATAAAATCCAAATAAGTTCCTAACATGCTTGTAAACCAGTTAGCGACCAGCATTAATAATAACCAGATGAGACTGTAAGTTAAGGGTAACTGTAATAATCCTATACCTACAATTAAAAGTAGTGTAATGGTAATTAAGTTGATGATCCAAGCAGTTGAAATTTTATAAAGTAATATCTGTTTCATAGAAAGGGGAAAGTAAAATTGAACAAACCAATTTTTTCCATCCCTTGATACTGATGAGATTGCAGTCGCATTAGAACCAATTAGAACAACAGATGCCAGAAATAATACTAGAATGGACTGTTTTTCTGAAAAATTGTTCATGAGAGTAGCAAGACCTTGTGTTCCTGAGTCCATAATAAATATAATGAGAAGAAAGACTGGACCAAATAAGCTCTGAATAACGCATTGCATTAAAAAGGTAGGTGTACGAAATATGATTCGTAATTCTGTTTTAATATAGGATAGCCATACAGCTTGCTTCTTTACATTTTTTGCTGATTTTTTCTTGGGAAGTGTTAGCTTTCTTCCTACTCCACCAGATCCTAGCATCCCTTTTATATAAAAACGTTGACCGATCCATAAAAAGAGCATAAAGCAACCAACTGCAAGAACAACTGTCATGAGAAAGTAGATAAATCCCTCCCATGTACTAGCATCTGTTAAAGCTTTTGTTTGTAAAAAAGCAGGTGGATAGTAATTCGTTATCTTAATAAGTAGCCCGTCTTTTTCCTTTAACAAATAAGTTAAACGTTGAAGCATTGCCTGAGAATCTGTATTTAAACGGACAATCACATTGATAAAGATTATAAACGCCAATGTAAGTATCCCTGTAATAACTTTAGAGCGATCCTTGTTTTTAGAAATGTTTATAAATCGCATTGCTACCATTAAGATGATGGCTGCAAGCGTAAATGGAACCATTGGCATGAGTAAGAAAATAGGTACCCCTTGAAGGTAGTAATGTATAGGTGCTTCACTAACATTTCCATACGCATAAAACCAAGGAATGAACAGAAAGCCAGAAGTAATGTATAAATATATAAACGGATTAGCAGACTTTCCTAATATCAATTGGTATGGCTGAAATGGAAAAGGAATAAAGGACTTAATGTCTTCTGCAAAGAAAAATGCATTTAGAATAGTTACTAAGCTCATGATAAATAGGATCGTATGAAGACCTATGAATAAGAGACCTAAAATGACCGATTCCTGACCTACTGATTGTAGTGTCTGATATAATGCTGATACGGTAGCATTCGTAATGGTAATATATAAATATAAGAATGGGATAGAAAAAAGAATGATTGGAACCAACAGCCATATTTGTGAATGGTTTGCTCCTGCTTTTGAATATTGCATTTTTAAGATTATCTTTACTAGAAGCCATGTCTTATTCATCATTCGTTAACTCCAAGAACACAGCTTCTAACGACTGATCTGTTTGGTATTCTTCATGGAGTTGCTTCATGTCACCGTAGAAAAGGAGTTTTCCTTTATTAATAATAGCAACCATATCACATAATTGTTCCACTACTTCCAGACCATGACTTGAAAAAAACACAGTGTTACCTTTATCCGCATGCTGACGCATCATATCTTTTAATGTATATGCCGATTTTGGGTCGAGTCCTGTCAGTGGTTCATCCAATATCCAAATAGATGGATCATGCAGTAAGACACCTGTTACGATTATTTTTTGTCTCATTCCATGTGAATATGTTTGGATATAATCTTGAAGTGACGTATGAATTTGAAATTGTTTTGTCAATGTATCAATTCTCTCTTGACGAATAGTTTGTGGGACATTATAAATATCACCGATAAAATTCAAATATTCAATTCCTTTTAAGCGTAAAAACATATCTGGCTGATCTGGTACATAGCCAAAAGTTTTCTTCGCTTCGATGGAATTTTTATCAATTGGTATCCCATTTAAAGTGATACTTCCTTTGTCAATAGGTAAAATTCCAGTCATCATTTTAATTGTAGTTGACTTTCCAGCACCATTAGGTCCAAGGAAACCAACAATTTTTCCATCTGGAATAGTCAAACTTAAATCCTCAATTGCTCGACTATTTCCTGGAAAACCTTTTTGAACATTTGTTATTTCTATCATTGTTACCCTCATTTCTAATTGCTTTTATGAATAGAATAAACTATGGTACACTTTATGTTGGATATGTTCATTCATGAACGATAGGGTTATTTTAACATATAATTTATGGAGATTTTGTAAGAAGAGAGGAAGTATTTCATGATAACAAGAAAAAGTAAACGTGAAATTGAAAAAATGCAAGCAGCTGGAGACATTCTTGTTAAGTGTCATAAGGAAATTGCTAAATTAATCAAACCCGGAATTACAACAATGGAAATTAATAACTTCACGGAGTCATTTTTAAAAAAACATGGTGCGACTCCTGAACAAAAAGGGTTTAATGGTTATCCTTACGCGATATGTGCATCGATAAACGATGAAATTTGCCACGGATTCCCACGTGAAGAGAAATTAAAAGATGGTGACATAGTAACAATTGATATGGTAGTAAATTTAAATGGTGGTCTTGCTGATTCAGCGTGGACATATGCAGTTGGAAATGTCGACGAAAAAGGGCTTCGATTGATGGATGTTACAAAAAAATCCATGGATAAAGGTATTGAACAAGCACAAGCAGGTAACAGAATAGGTGATATCGGCCACGCTATTCAGCAATATGCAGAAGGCGAAGGTTTCTCCGTTGTTCGCGACTTTACTGGTCATGGTATTGGTCCAACCCTTCATGAAGACCCACATATTCCCCACTTTGGCTTACCAAATAAAGGATTAAGATTAAAAGAGGGTATGGTAATTACGATTGAACCAATGATTAATGAAGGTAGCTGGCATAGTCAAATGGACAGTAATAATTGGACAGCAAGAACGATTGATGAAGGTCGATCAGCACAATACGAACATACGATTGTTATTACGAAGGATGGTCCATTAGTGCTTACAGATCAAGACAAATAAGGTGCTATATTTTTATCCCGCAGTAAGACCCTCATTTCCAGCAATAAAGTGAAATCAATATGGATAAATGGGGATCAACTGCCAGTAAATGCCCGATTGAATTCAAGGCCTTTAAGGCACATCCTAGTTACCAACAATCAGTGGAGGATAAACAAAACACTCCTCGGATTGAAGTTTTATTTTATAGGATAGATACACCAATAATGTATGCGAAGATACTGTACCTATAGATAAATGAAGTGGTTAGTGATTTTCTATGGTGACCATATGAAAATCAGATCCATAGATGGACACGTTTGAAGTTCCTGACATATAAGAGTGAGCAGCAAACGCAAGTAGTAAAACAAATAAATTAGAAGGCTGTACTTAGGGTTCTAAGTACAGCCTTTCGTATAGATATGAAATTATTAACCTAAGGAATAGTTATGGTATTTACAAGTAACTGTTATGAAACCCTCTTTTTTTCGAATGATTTACCACTGAAAATCATCGTTATAATTGGACTTAATAAACAGAAGAAAGCAAATGGTAAATACATTAATACAGGAACTCCTAGAACGTCAGCGATAAATACGCCACAAACACTCCATGGAACTAGTGGGTTAATCACAGTTCCAGCATCTTCTAATGTTCGTGATAAAACCTTATTAGGCAAGTTAGCTTTATGATATATTCCTTTAAATGTCTCACCAGTTAGCATGATCGATAGATACTGCTCGCCAATTAGTACATTAACACCAATTGCAGTAGCAGCGGTTGAAATGATAATGGAACGAATTTTTATTAGCTTTTGTTGCAAGGCAGTAAGTAATGTCGGAATAATACCTGTAACAAATAGTAGACCCCCAAATCCAAGAGCTAGAATAACAAGGGATATCGTAAAAAGCATACTATTGACACCGCCTTTTGTAAGCAGGTCATTTACTGGTTGAAAGTTAGTAGATGCTGTATATCCATTAAACCAGATAGACCATATGTCATTCCATGATAAGCCGTTCATAAAACGAGCGAATACCGTTGCTACTAAACTGCTTATTGCAATCGAAATAAAGGCAGGTACTTTTAATAAGGTACAAATGATGAGAGCAATTAATGGTAACCAAGATGTCCATGCCATTAATCCAGTTGATTGTAATGCTTGTTGATATGCAGCACCATTTTGAAACGACACCGTCTCTTCAGGTGACAAAATAGCAAAAATAATAAAGGAAATAACAAAAGCAGGTATCGTTGTAAGGCTTATATGCTTAATATGATCAAACAGATCAACCCCTACTACTGTGGAAGCTAAATTGGTTGTATCGGAAAGTGGAGACATTTTATCTCCAAAAAACGCTCCTGAAACGATGGCTCCAGCAGTGATAGCCATCGATGCATCTAAAGCACTTCCCATCCCGATAAATGCAACACCTATCGTAGCTGTAGTTGTTAATGAACTTCCCATTGATACACCGATAATTGCTGTAATTGCAAAGACAATGGCGTAAAACCACGTACCTCCAATAAAAGAAAATCCAGTATTAATAAGTACAGGTATTGTACCACTAATCATCCAACTGCTAATTAAGATACCAATTAGGAAGAATAGAAAAACGGCACCCATTCCTGTTCTTGCTCCCTCTATAAGCCCATTTTGTAGTTCTAGAAAGGGTATCTTTTTTACTATTCCATATGCGACTAATAGGAAGATACCAAGTAATATAGGAATATGTGGTACTGTTCCCAATCGAATAATGAAATAACTGATATTACCTATAATGATAATGAAAAATATAATAGCCTCTGATAATAATGGATGATGCTTTGGTTGTATTGGAAACATCAACTATTCCTCCTTCTTGTTTGAAATAAAATAAAAGCGCAAGCGCCCCAATAGAAATATAGCGACTGAAGCACTCAACGGAGTTAAAGGAATCACATGTGCTTGCGAGTCGATGATGACTTAGATTAGGGAGATTCGTGAAGTTGCCTCGTTTCTGGGCGCTGGAGCCGGACGTGGCTCAACACGCCCAAATCTATCTACAGGCTCAAATTTTATAGTTTCCTAGACAATAAAAAAAGCTCCGTCCCCTGTACTAGGGACGAAGCTTGACTCCGCGTTACCACCCTGATTGCTGAAATAACAAGTTTCAGCCTCTCATTGTTATGGACTCTATTTCATGAATGTGTAATTCAATGCTTTTCCTGCCAGAGTTTTCACCAACCACTCTGTCTCTTTCTTCTGCTTAGAAGGCATTTACTGCGCATTCTGAGTCACCTATGAATTTTTAAAAAGATTAATATTGAATATAAAGGGGAAAGTTCGATTTGTCAATATAAAAAAACAACGATCTAATCTTTTTAATTTTAAAAATATAAGATATAATAACAGGAATTGTACTAGGGGGTAGAAAAATTGATGGCAAAAGCAGCAAGTAGAAATAATACATCATCTATACAAATGATACAAAAAGGATTAGCATGTGGCTTCCCTATTATGGTTGGTTACTTACCTATTGCGATTACTTATGGTGTGTTAGCTAAGCAATCAGGTATGTCGGTATCTGAGTTAACATTGATGAGTGTGATGGTATTTGCAGGTGCAAGTCAATTTATGGGAGCAAATATGATTGCAGTTGGGGCAGGAACTATTGAAATCATTATAGCTACATTTGTTTTGAATTTTCGTCATTTTGTAATGAGTCTATCTTTTATGAACCGGTTAAGAGGCATTGACTTAAAATGGAAACTTCCTTTATCTATGGGATTAACGGATGAAACGTTTGCTGTCGCCTCATTACATACGAAGGAAGCAAAGATGGAAAAAGGAGCTTGGTTTTATACGGTTATCATATTGGCCGCCTATTTATCATGGGTTATTGGATCTTTCATAGGAGGTATGCTTGGAGAAATCATTCCTGATAAATTAAGTCAAAGTATGGGAATCGCTCTATACGCAATGTTTATCGGTTTACTTATTCCATCGGTTAAAAAGGAGCTAAAAGTTGGAGGTATTGCAATTATAGCTATGCTTATTCATGCATTATGTGTCCAAGTAGGTATGAGCACAGGCTGGGCAATTGTATTAGGAACGATCTTAGGAGGTATGAGTGGAATAGTACTGCTGAGGGGGGAAGAGACATGATTTTACTTATCATTATCGGTATGTCACTAGTGACGATGCTACCAAGAATGATTCCAGCATTTATTGTAGACAAATTACAATTTCGAGATTGGGTGAACAGGTGGTTAAATGCAATCCCTTATGCTGCATTAGGTGCACTCATTTTCCCCGGGATTATGACCGTTCGGCCAGACCAGCCTCATATTGGATTACTGGGAGGTCTAGTTGCTATAGTATTGGCTTTTTTAGGTGTCAACATCATTCTTGTAGTTATGGCAGCAATAGCTACAGTCTATGTCTTAACCTAACCTATGGTTGATTTGGTATAACTTGCAGAGAGTTTTGGTTTGTTAAGCTAATTTGAATGTAGGTACACAAAGGCTTAACCTTTGTTATAATGGTTTTTAGCCTTTGTTCCTATTCCTTAGTAAGGGGTAGAAATTTCTCTTTATTTCATAGATAACTTATTCGAAATGTATGTCTATTTATTTCTTATAAGGCTCTATATGAATATGAGCATGGGTAATATTGTGTTTTTTATAAAGATGGTTTTCCAATCGCTCTGTGATAGCGTGACTTTCTTCTACGTTCAATGTTGGATCTACAAGAATGGTAATATCGATGAAAGCTTGATTTCCATGGATACGTCCCTTTACCTCAATAAGCTCCTTGACCTCAGAGTCTTTCTCGATGCTTGTTCGAATCTTCTTAATCTGCTTCTCATCAAATCCATCTGTTAATGTATGGGTGGAATCCTTAAAAATATCCCATGCTGTTTTACAAATGATTAATCCAACAATTAATCCGGCTAATGGATCTAACCAAAATAACCCAAACTGTGCACCAATGATACCAATAAACGCTCCAATACTTACAAGTGCATCAGAACGGTTATCCTGTGCGGCAGCATAGAGGGAGCTACTTTCAATTTTTCTTGAGAGCCGTACATTATACAGATAGACAAGCAACATAATGCAAGCAGCGCCTAATGCTGTCCATGCAGTAATCATATCTGGTTGGGAGTAATTGCCCATCCATACTTTTTTACACGTATCAAAAATGACTTGCAAACCTACAAACATCATAATGAAGGCAGCAAATAAAGAAGCAACCGTCTCTGCACGAAAGTGACCGTAGTGATGATCCTCATCAGGTGGCTTACGAGAGATTTTTAAACCAACTAGCACTGCAATAGAGGCTATCACATCTGTAGAATTATTTAACCCATCTGCACGTAATGCATCTGAATTACCCTTATAAGCAATAATTAATTTAGCGATTGCTAAAATAATATAGGCAAAGATGCTAATCCAGGCACCTTTCTCCGCTTTTTTTAAATTATCCGAATGACTCATGCTTATAGCCTCCGATACATCTATTTAAAGACCGCTGTTTTTACTTTAAATAGTCTATCAAAGTTGTATGTGGTGAGTCTAGAGAAACATTGAAGCGTCTATCAATAGTTATTGAATGGAGTTAAGTAAGTTTCATGAGGTAAAAATAGGAAATAAATATTTTAATTTTTCTTTACATTACCTATTGCAATTATTCAAAAAATTTAGGATAATAGTAAAAAGGAACAAGGGGGAAGTGTTCCATGAAAAAGCAGAAAACAGTTTATCAGTTTTACCGTTATAGTGGGGAAAAGATTCAAGCTAAGCGGGAAATACCATTTGAGCTTCGTTTTTCATCCCGTCTGCTTTTAGATGAGTTATGCTTTAATTATAATAAAGCATTGTTGGAAGACAATATTAATAATTCGATTGATGAGGGAAACAGAGATCAATTTTTGAAGCTAAGTGAAGATTATAGACACTTTATTTGGGAATAACCATCTCACAAAATATACGTTGCCTTGCCGTATGGTAAGGCATTTTTTTGTAGTCAAGGAAATTAAAAATTAACCCATGTGGATAAATATGGGCGTGTTGAGCTACGTCCAGCTCCGGCCACCGTGATTCCTTTATCCTCAATTCGCTACGTTTCTAATCGGGCGCTTGCGCTTTTGTTCTAAGTTAAGAAAGTATAAAATCAGTGCAATGA
>NZ_BAAACY010000097.1:0-3328 GCF_039521925.1 Virgibacillus salarius
TATCCAAGTCATCGAAGAACTCCCTGTAGATCCGGAATCTACGATTCTTCGTGAGGCTGTGGTTAAACTGAGGAAAATGAAATTTCCAGTTCGCTTGATCGAAACACAAGATAGTCAAGGAAATCTTATTAGGATCATCATTAATGATGCGAAAATGAGTGCACAGGAAATCAGTGATCTTTACCGAAATCGCTGGCAAATAGAATTATTCTTTAAATGGATGAAACAACACTTAGTTCTCAAAAAGTGTTATGGAAAGAGCTCAAACGCCGTTTACAACCAAATTTACATAGCTATGATCACTTTCTGCTTAACTTTATTGATGAGGAAAAAAGTGTGTTATCAAGGATCACTTCTCGAAATGCTTGAATTTATTGGTGTATATTGGTCAAGCTGCTTCTCTACCTTTATAAAAGAACTGTTTAAAAAGCCAAATCGAACGTCGGATGGACGGAGGCGACTTGAACATGAGCGCATCTTTAATAACATACTAGAACAAATTAAACGAGAGGAGACCTGGTACTTAAATAATGATGTAACCTATGATCTTATCTTCTGATATGTAAAAATCTGGATAAGGGCTACCTTCAATTAGAACCCCCTTATCCTTTTGGCTCTATAAACCCTATATTCAAAAAACTGAATTTTTGAACAGTTATTAATTGGTATATTTTTGATAAATATTCCAGTTTTGCGCACTTGACTATTTTTAAAATTTTTTGTGCAACGCTAATGATATATGTTGGATCATGTAAACATCGGGACAATTGTTGAAAAACTTAAACACGATAAGCGAATTGATATCATTGCATGGAAGGAAAATGATTGTATTCGTGTGGAATCTGCGATGAAAGAAGGGACATTATACTTTAGACCTAATGGGAAATATGTAGATGAGTTTAATCAATCATGGTGGATAGTAGGAAATCATGAATTATTGGATTTGAAATGGATAGAAAATCATATCGTTTATAATGATTTTCCAGATGCATTAGCTCGATTGCATGGGGCTTTATATTCTCATCCTGGACAATTCCTTGTTGTAAATGCAAAACCAGGATGTGAATTTAAAGCTCAGTCTACTCCTTTTCACTTAAGCGGAGCTGCTCATGGATCCTTACATAAGCAGGAGTCAATTGTCCCCTTAATAATAGCTGGGACGAATGAACAGCCCATTACACCGCGGATAATAGATCTAAAGGAATTTATATTTAGGGTTATTCAAGAACAATTACATGAATAAAATACCAATTCGTTCTGTAGATTTCACCAAAAAATTCCGTTTATAATATTTCTTTATAGCTACAAAATAAGTAGGAGAAATTTTATGGAGTGGAAAGAATATGACAATGAGAAGCTATCTATTAGGTGTCTGGGACAGTATTGATCCAATTTATTTTGCTTGTTCCCGATTATCCTATATATCAGATAATCATCAGCGTAGAACGATGCTTCGGGTTCGGCTCACTAGATATAAAGGTGGAAAAGTCGTGCTCGAAGATGGAACAGTTCTACGAAAAAATGACTTATTACTAAAGATTCACCTTCACAATGTAAAACTAATAAAGGAATTAAATGCATTTCCTAATGATATTAAACGTGCAGTATTTATTTATCACAGTATTAAACAAGCCATGCCAAACTTAGCAATGTATGTTCATGCACACCCAAAAGCAGCGGATATAAAGGCAGTTATAGGAATCACAAGTTTGTATCGAGGAGCAGAACGATTGGGGTTTGAAAAAAGCGCATTAAAAAATAGATTTTATCGTTACTTTAAAAGGATAACTTTAATGCCAATTAATATGTTGACAACAAAAAAAGATGCTGAGCCTGTTTATCTATTCATGTCAAAAAACAAGATAATGGATAAATACTATCTTGAGGGTTAACACAATATTGTTTTTTTGAAATTAAGGACGGGGCTAAAAACATGGATAAACCTAAACAATCAGATGCGTTATTTCTACCTTTTCTGCAAATGCCAAGTGGCCATCATCATGTTGCAGATACGCTCATAACGGATTTATTACATTATAATAATAACAAGCGAACGAACAAAGTTGAATTATTATCTTATAGTTATGGGAGTTTAGAAAAGATAGTAACCTCAACGTATATTAGCTGGATAAAACGATTTCCAGGCGTATATGATCGACTATATACATTACTTGCCTGTAGAAATATGTCGAAAAGGAAAAGGCACCGCCATTATGAATTACTATTCCGCCCTTTTTTAAACAAACTTGTGAAAGAGGAAAATCCAGAAATTGTCTTTTTAACCCATGCCCTGCCTTCGAGTATCGTAAGTGTCCTAAAACAAGAAAATAAGCTACAAGCAGTTACGGTTAATGCGTATACAGATTTTTTTGTGAATCGATTATGGGGGATAAAAGGTATTGATTATCATTTCGTACCTACCGCCTCTGTAAAGAAATTCTTACTTAAATTAGGTGTGAAAGCAGAGCGTATATTTATCACTGGGATACCCGTTCATCCTGTATTTCGAGAGGAATTTTCTTTAAAGGAGAAAAAACAAGCATTACTCATTACAGGCGGAAGTTTAGGGAGTTGTGGTATGGATGAACTATTATCAGATAAGCATTTGCCGAAAAAGATGCATCTCTATGTACTTTGTGGAACGAACGAACAATTGTATCAAACGTTAAGCAAGCAAAATAATTCAAATATTACACCTATCCCTTATATCGAATCTAAAGCGCAGATGAACAAATTGTATAATGAGGTTGACGCTGTTTTAACAAAGCCAGGCGGTGTAACAATTAGTGAATGCTTGATGAAACGGAAGCCAATTTTTGTTTATCATGCTTTACCAGGTCAGGAACAAATCAATTTGCAGGAGCTCATACAGCTTGGATTGGTAAATCCTATCGACTTAAATAAAGAACCATTGGAGGAACAAATAAATCAATTTTTTCTGGATACGCAAAAGAAAAATCGGTATACAGAAAATGTAAATCGATATCATCAAAATTTATCGACGCAATCAATTGGAGCACTTATTCAACAAGTGATGAATCAAAGTCAATAGCCAAATAAAGGCTGTTGACTTTTTTATAAGTTAAGAAAGTATAAAATCAGTGCAATGACTGCGTTAAGCGAAGTAGTTATTTTGAAATGTTTGATGTATATTGGCAACGCTCCGACGAATTACTTCGCTTTCCGTGGGCACGGCCTCAACTAACTTTGCAAAGAAGAACACGTTGCAAAGTGGATTTTCGGCTCGCGCTAATCCCAAGGAGTCTACGTAATTCGTCTCCGCTATGAGAAGGTGCAACAATTCTTGTCATAAGTAATAGGTTGACTT
>NZ_BAAACY010000098.1:0-82850 GCF_039521925.1 Virgibacillus salarius
AACCATATTTGGGCAGCAAAGTGTTTCAAATTAATAAGCAGAAATTGTGTCATTTTACTTGACGGTCACACAGGGGTATTAAGATACTTTAGAAGATAATATTTATTAAGATACCTAAATTATTTAAAGCTCTTTTTTGCTGAAGGAGCTTTTTACTTTTCAAATACAATTAACTCAACCGTATATTCATAGCAACAATATACATATTTGTAATTTCATTCTAAAAAAATACAAAGAGGAATGTAGTAGATTACATCCCCTTTGCAAGTAACACAAGTGTGTTCTATTATTTATTTTTTATTATGAGTACTAATAGTACAGCTACTAAGTAAAATAAACTTAAGTGAACACTGATTACGTAAATAATATATTTTATATAATAATTTGTAGTCAGGGGAAAACTATCTTTTCCATACTCCATAATGTTTTCGACAACACTAGGTACAAATATTGATATTACTGCAATAAGTAATATCAAATATAAATATGCTTTGTTCTTTCTGATAACAAGTCATCCCCTCTCATAGTAGAAAGTTAATTTAAATATACACGAATTTTTTAATATAGGAAACACCGACAGGTTTATATGCAGTAACGGTACCAGCAAATACAAAAGGAGCAAATAAGTCATTTCCTGTTGGTATATATAGATTTGATGTCAGGAGGGGTGGAATCCATAAATTGATCTTGAAATCGTCCAAATTGATATAAAAGATTTTTAGGACAGTTTTTTCCACTCCAATGATTATGTGGAACCACATTTTCTATAGGGATAACAAATTCATTCATAAGAGATCTAATTAATGTAGCAGGGCTCATATCCATAACCACCACTTCTACTCTTTGCCCATGTTCTTTCAAATAAGTCTCTACCGTTTCCTTTTTCCTATCCGGCAATATCTCCAGGGGTTTCCGATCCACCGGATCGGCAATAATAGTTTGGTATTTTTCTCCGTCTGAATCTCCCTTATATTCATCAATGGCGATTACAGAAGGCAACTCTTTTGTTTCCTTCAAAAAACTAGATCCCACTTCATCAAACCTACGCATTACAGTAGTTGAGGAAATGTTAAATCGAGAGGCAACAGATTTAAAGTTTTTTCCATGAATTAGCTCCAATGCAATAGCTTGCTTTAGTTCTTTAGACTGCCGTTGATAGCGTTCTACTAATGAGTTATTCTCATAAAAACGTTTTTCACAATTCGGTTGTTCACATTTATAGCGACGCGTACGGTAAAAAATAAGTGTTTCTCTTACAAACAGTTTTGAATGCTGGATCTTTTGCGTACGGTAATCATGCACCTTTTTTGTAAGCACATTACATACTGGACAACGATGGGGCTTAGCATCCAGTTCCACATGGAGCTGAAAAACTCCACCATTTTCAACTGTTTTTTTAATACGAAAGGCTTCTAAACCTGGTAAAGACATGTTAAAATTCACTTACACGCAACTCCTTTTGTTTTTGTTTTGTGGGTAAAACAAGTCTAACAAAATTCGGAGTTTGCGTGTTTTTATTTAGCTGAATTTTCTCAGTACCCCAACATATATTTTAGAGCCCAAAAAAATAAGCCACCTAATCGTTAGTTGAGCGATTCAACCAACGGATTAGAAGGCTTATCTGACGGAGTTTCACCTCCGCTATTAGACGTCCCAGGAGGACATATATAATAGAAGAAACTCATTGTTATATAAGGGTTTCTTCTTTTTAATGTGTAAAATATGTGTAAATAAATTAAAGTGTAAAAGAAAAGTTTTTACACCCTTCTTTCACTTTTTACCATTTACGGCTTCATCAATTAAACCACTAAGACCTTTACCTTTCTTAGTATCTGAGTTATCTGTGTCTTGATTTGAATAGCTGCTTGGATATTGTATATCGTCGAAAGTCTCTGTTTTATCCTCTAGAGAATTATCTTGTGTACGATGTACATTATGATTTTCCTCACTACCAACTATATGTTGCTTAATACTTAATATCTCTTTATACGATTCTGTCGCTATTTTTCTCTTATCATCAAGAATTCTAATTACCTCGCCAAAACCAAACATTATCACTCCAGCAACCAATCCAGCTAATACATAAATTAATAAATTTACCCAAGAAGCTTCTGTGACTGATTCTGTACCATATATACCGTTTTCCTGGTATATAACCACTTCATAATTAGCAACTCCTAAAACGATACCACCAACAATGCATAGACCACCAATAACATATAAAGATTCAGCTATTTTATTCAAAACCCGATCCTCCCCCTATTCCCCTTTTTTTCTACATATTACCATAAAATAAGTACATATTAACTACCTAGTTGCAAAATGATTCCCCATATCTTATTATAAGAACAAACGTTCTTTATTTAGGGGGATTGATTGAACATGATAGACATAACCGCTGAATGTAAACAAGAAATAGATCTTATTAAACGGAAATTACCCGATGAAACTAAAGTAAAAATCTACATAATGGACTATACGAAATTCATCTATTGCTATAGTGAAAATCATAAAACTTTAACCATCTTGTCTAGAAGTGGAAAAGTTGAAACAGGTGGCTGGATACATGGCGTAACTAAAATAATGAACATGAAATTAATTGATGTTCTCATGAAGTCTTATTCTAATGGAACAATAGTAATTACTGAGAAACCTGATAATTACCCTAAAGTTGCTAATTGCACTTATTAATTCATTTTACTTTTAAGGATTGATTAGATGAATACTGAATTAAAACAGCTAATACAAGATTTTATTACCCTTCCTATGGCCATCAAAGTTTATGAACAAGACAAGAAACTTGTTGAGGATTTTTATATGGCAAATATCTACATCAGTATGATTGATGCGAATATAGAACAATTAAAGAAAGAGTTTATAGAAACTAAAAAGAAAATGTACACGAAGTATCATATAGATGTTAAAAGAGTTGGTAATACAAGTTATAAGTGGCTCAGTCGTGGTCAATCTGGAATTATTGAATATACACCAGATGAATTACGGGAAATGACTAAAAATATTATGGGTAGGTATATTTACAGTACAGAATTTAAGGTAAAAGATGGATTTATAGATCAGTTGAGAAGATTGGAGAAGGAAAGCCCTCGCTAAGCCTTATTATTGCGTACTAATCTCATTATGTATATAATGTAAACACTTACCCATAGTGTCACACCGACACAACTTAAAAAGCTCCTCTTATGAGGGGCTTTTAATCAATTCACACATAAATAGTACTTTCTAATGACAAGTATTTACCAGTAACTTTTATGTACTTATTTTTTTTACTTTCATAGTAGCTAAACCTAATGTTTATTCAAGAAGAGGGCCATTTAGTGTAGGAGGGTAATATGGTTTCTCGAGAAAAATATCCTTAAATATAAATAAAAATGAAAGCGTGTTGAAATTGAAAAAAGCAATTATCATTGGAGCTAGTTCTGGTATTGGAAAAGAGTTAGCCAAGATCCTTTCACTTGAGGGGTATATCGTAGGTCTAGTAGCGAGAAGAACAGCTAATTTAATTGAACTTCAAGAACAGCTCCCAAATAAAGCATTTATTAAAACTGTCGATATTTCTTGTCCAAATAAAGCAAAGGATCTTATAGAGAAACTAATTAGAGAGATGGGTGGAATAGATTTATTTATCATCAGTTCTGGGGTGGGGCATCTTAACACCGATTTAAATTTGAGTTTCGAACAAGAAGTTATTGATGTGAATGTTTCAGGTTTTGTAGCTATGTCTAATATTGCTTATAAATATTTTTTATCAAAAGGTTCTGGACATTTATTGGGTATTTCTTCTATTGGCGCATTAATATCAAATCCTATTGCTCCAGCTTATAATGCCTCGAAAGTTTTCGCATCGAATTATTTAATTAGTCTCCGTCATAAACTTAGGACACAAAAAACTAACGTATTAGTAACTGATGTTAAATGTGGGTTTGTTGATACAAATATGGCTAAAGGTGATAAAAATAAAATGTTTTGGATGGCGTCCTCCAGAGAAGGCTGCATTTCAAATATATGACGGTCTAAAAAAGGAAAAAAAGTTAATATATGTTTCTAAACGTTGGCGTATTATTGCATGGATATTAAAAGTAGTTTCACTATTTAGGTAGTCACTGTTCATTAATTGAGCAGAATGGGGAGGCTATTTTTCTATGGAAAAAATTAAAAGTAAGTAAACATAGTTATTTCTTTAAAGGTCCAGATTGTGGAATAAAATGAAACCTTTTATAAGAGCAGTCGTACTTTAAATTAAATACAGGAGGGGTAATTTGAAACTTATATTTTATTTTTTCATCCTAGCTTTGATTGTATTTTTAAATATTGGTCTTTATTTACCATTTTTAAAAGGCGATGAAGAAGATATTTGTAGTAATATAAACCGCTTGAAGAAATATAAGTGGTTTCAAGACCTTTTAAATAATAAAAATTATAAAGAACTAATTGTTTATGATAAAGATGTGCGTAAAGTCATTGGAAAGTTCAATGGTAATAAAATTTATAGCAAACTTTTTCAGAATATATACCGAAAAAAGCTGCAAAACACTTTATACCAAAAATCAAACCGTTTGGCTTAATACCCTTAAGGTATCATGTTACGTAAAGCCTCTCATTCTTATGAGGGGCCTTTTTTACATAGCTCTCTTCCGTACTGGTCCAGCTGAAGGGATATTATCTAACTTAAATGTTCTCACCTTTTTTACGGTAGAAACAATAAGCCATAATACTCTTATCATTTACTTCAAGCACACGTATATAACGCTCTCTAACATTGTTATTGCTATCTGTATAAAAGATAATGATTTTTAACTTATTTTCTGCAGAACGATTAAGTAACCCTTTCACGATAAGACCATTTTTAGGATATTAGTTCTTATCATAACACAAAAACGAACATGTATACTTGTTTAGTTGGAGACTTATGCGATGTTTTTGGTTATATTTCAGGATAATGCAGGAATTTGAAAATTATTTTCGAATAATATTTAATAGAATTTTATAAAGGGGATTACGATATGAAACTAATTCTAACAAAAGAGATTAAAAATAAATTAAGAAAAAAAGAAGCTAGATTTAAATCAGTAGCAAATAGAATTTTGTGTAAACTTAATTTTAAATATCTTATCTCAATGACCATAATCACCACAGTTCCTGCCTCAATTCTTTTAACTCTTTTTGAGAGCTATATTACTAAGATAACAGAACCATTGGCAACATTTATAAGTTTTTTTCTCACAGTAGCATACTTTTTGTTTTGGGGCGTAATATACAAAAAGAAATACAGGCTATATCAAAATCCACCTGCTTCCTTGACTGTCATTATCAGCTCCTATCATCTTATAATAATTACTAGCGTATTAGTAATTATTGCTATAGTACCTTACACTAACCTACCAATTGAAACAATCATTGGAATATGGCTCAGTTTTTATGGGATATTATACTCTAATCATCAAAACAATAAAAAAAGGTTAGACGAATACCATGAAAAAAATATAATTTGTAAAAAAATGCAACAAGAAGTAATTGAGTATTTTTATGATAAAATTAATACTAAACTTTAAAATGTTTATATTAACGGAATTTGCCGGAATGTAAAAATAAACCTTCTCTATAGAAGGTTTATTTATTAGGGATAAGATCATTTAAAACTATATGTATATTAGAGTAGGGATTTACATATCTATCATTTTGATTAGACATTAAGGCTTCGCTATGCTGCTTTGCAGTTTCCCACCTCTCAGCTATTTTTCCTATAATATCGATCTGACTTTTACTTTCACCATATTTAACTTTTAGATAATCTGACATTTTTTTATGAAGTTTAGTTTTGGTTAGATCGTACTCGCCATTTAAAAATTCAAAATGTAACAATAACCATGTCTCAAAACATAAATTTGTAAATCCTACACCTATATTTCTTTCTTCAGCTTTTTTAAAAGTCAATTCAAGTTGATCCCTTGGCAAGTTATCTTTATCAAAAATTATCCACACGCTATCAAAATTCTTTTTTGAATTACTCACTTTTCCGCTTGCAGTATTCAATAAACTAATTCCACTTTTTCCTGTACCATCAACTTTTATTGTTACATTAGGCAAATTCAGAAGCTGCTTTAACCTTTCAAAATATATAACTTCAGTCTCTTTACCTTCACAAACAAGAAGAATACTTTTATGCTTTGTTAGACCTTTTTTCTTTCTCCTTTTAATAGGCATAACTCATATACCTGCTTTACAATTATTGAAAGGCTGAATATCAAGTAAGCCTTCACTAATAACAGGATAAGCACCGAATTTACCTTTTAAATACTCTTTAGCATAAGAGATATCACTTCTCGATCTATTCTTGTCATCATTAAAATCATATAAAGAATATATTTCAGTGGAATTAAGTTTATTTTTTTCTGCAAACCATATTTGATCAACTCTTAATATGTTATTATCAAGTAAGTTAATATCGTGTGTATTTAATATAAACTGAGCATTCTTATTATAATCTTTTGAATTGAATAACTGCAACAAAAACTTAGAAATTGCTATATGAAAAGCACTATCAAATTCATCAATTAATAGGGTCTTCCCTCTTTCAAATGCATCTAAAAGAGCAATGGCTATTACAATCATTTTTTTAGTCCCACGTGATTCGTAAGAATCGGCATGAAGTAGAGTAACATCATCTTCACCATTATGAGAATTAACCTTATTATATACTGTATATGCATCATTAAATTCTATAAATTTTTCATCATCATCGTCATCATCTTCAAGTATCTTTTTTATTATATCAGGTATTTCTTCTTTTTTTCTATTAACTATAATATCAACAATATTATAGTCAGCAACTTTTAATATATTTAATACGTTATGTTTAAATTTTTCATCTTCTAATTTTTCTAGTAAACTGTTAAAATATCTCAAATCATAATTCGTATCTATTATTTTCAAATCGAATTTAAACCAATCCAAAATTAATATCGCTGTATCATCATTAAACTCAGATAAAATTGTTAAGTATGAAATATTTTTACGAGTTTTATCAGTTAAGTCAGATACTTTAGGGGTTTTATATAAATATCCCTGTTTATCATGACTATATTCTCTTTCATAGTATAAAATATCACGTTTTGTTTTTAACTCAACCAGAGATTCGTGATGTATACGATCTCCATCGTAGGTAATAGTGAATTTAAAGTACCTAAAATCTAAATATAAAACAATCTCAAACTCGGTATATCCCAATTCATTTTCTTCATCCATTTTAAATGGCACATAAGGTAACTTGGAATGATTTCTTTTATAATTCATCCCCCAATTCAGTAATAAAGCTCTTAAAGTCCTAATTCCTTCAAAAACGTTTGTTTTCCCACCACCATTGGCTCCAAAAATCAAGGCGTTTTTTAATAGCCTAATATCAGGTGATTTAATAGTATTAGATTCTTTAAATTTTTTTAAGTATGGAGCAGTTTGCATTGAAAAAGTTTGTTTAGTCTTAAAAGACCTAAAATTTTTCACAGAAAAATCTACTAAAATAAATTCCACCCACTTTCTAAACAATAATCCGTAAAGAAATAATGATATTATATATAATATACATTAAATAAATAGTTTTTGCACATATTTTTAGTAATTAAAATCGCCAGTTAATAATATCAAGACAAACTTTATCAAATTCTTCCTCATTTTTGACTATGATAGATTTACATAAATGAGGATAGATTACTTCTAATTCATTTTCTTTAGGAATAATTTTAAATCCATGACATTTTGCCAATTCATATACTAAAAATAGAAATTTAGAATGTTGAAACCTATTATTCACCTTCAATATAGCCCCTCCTTATATTCAATTACTAATTTAAATCATTCGCTTAGAAAATACCGTCGAAAAAACTATTTAATATAATTTTTTTATTTCTATATTTCAACAAATTAAACATATTGTTTTTATTTTTTTGAAATCATTCATATTTAGACAAATTAATTAAGAAAATTAAATGGCATATAGTTCTTCCTTAGCCATCTTTGCCCTTACTCCACTCACACATACTTGCTACTAGTCGTCACATTGAAATAAAAAACAGCCCCACCAAAAGGCAGGGCATGACGTTTACTTAATAATAGCACTAGTACCAGACCCAACATAAATATTACGCTTACCTCTGCCAGTCTTAATAGTAACTACATCTGGATATGGTTTATCTAATATTTTATATGTTAATCCACCATACCTAGCAGGAGTAAGGCTCCAATCACTATTTTTCTTTACAGGTTTAACATTAAGCTTGTACGTTCTCCACGTTTTTGCAGATGCAGGCAAATGAACGGTACCTTTTGCTTGGCTAGGTTTAGACGGTTTACCCTCACGCATTTTATGAAGCAATTCAAGGTTTTGATCTTCTGTACCTTTATAACCTTTAATACCATATTCAGCAGCATATTTTTTTCTTGCGCTAAAGCTGGCATCTTTACCAATGCTATTAAGGTAATCAACAATAGAGCCATTAGTTACTGTTTCGGAGCCCACTTGTTGGTTAGGTGCTTCGACGGTTTTACCCTCAATGCCATCTATAAATGTACTCCACATATTCAGCAACAAGCGAGGGCAGTTTTTGCCAGACCAATGCTTATGAGGTACAACACGTTCAATAGGTATGTTGTGTTCTTTCATTAATTTTTTAATAAGCCATTGGGCATTTTTAACCGCTTTGTTAAAGTCTCCATCGCTGTTTTCACATATTTCAATTCCAATTGATTGTCGATTTCCTGTTCCGTTACCATCGCCAGCATGCCAGCCATTTTCATTCGTTGGAATGTGTTGGTATATTTCTTTGTCATCGACAGTGTAGTGCCAAACAACCACTCGGCCACCTGCACCATTATGCAAATACCGACTGTGCATTTCTGCATCTGCACCCTTCTTTTCGTTAGCAGTACCGTGGACTGTTAAATATCTTGGTTTCATAGAATGACCAGGGCGTTGATTCGTTTGAGATTTAGGTATAAAATCTTTTATTATTTTTGGCATTATTTCATCCCCTTATCACGTAAGAATTTATCATTATGTTTTCCTTTTTTAGTAACTGGATTGTCTTTAAACCATGCCCATACAGCTACGCCAATCGTTGCTACTGTTGATACACCTTCAAATATTTGATCTTCGCTAAATGGCAAAGGACTCCACCCCATAGTTATCAAGGTTTGATTTGCCAATAAAATTACCAATACCACCAGTCTTACAATTGCTTGTTTCATGTTAATTCCTCCTCTTAAATTAAAAATAGTCCTATTACTAGGACTAACTTTCCATTGTGTCTATTCGCTTGTGTGCTTGTTTGGTTGATTCTTCAACTCTGGTTACACGTTCATTTAAATGAGCGATGTTTTTCTCATTTGCTTTTAAATCAATTCGTATGTCATCTACCCCCTTTCTAATATAGCCTAACTCTGCCCTTACTTCTGCGCTTTGTTCGGCATCGTTTTTTGTATTACTCTTAGCTGTGTTACTTCTTTTAAATTGGTAAGTTTGATAACCAATTAACGCTGCAAAGGCTGCAATAATTACTGATACAATTGATATTAATACTCCTAATTCGACCATTCTTGACCCCCTAACATCCCGATGTTTTTTCTGCATAGAAAAAGCACCCTGCTAAGGATGCTTTCACTCATTTCTTTTGCTAAACAATAGCTGACCTTCTTTAGACCAATATTGAGCAACTTCTTTTATAGGATCTTCTGGAGATGCCCCAGAACCTTCCACAACAATTACTTTAATTACTTCTTGGACTTCAGCCTTTCGTAATGTGCTTGTTGGCATACAATCAGCTCCTTTATTGCATTTCTTCCAAATAAGATCTCGTAGAGATATCCATTGATATAAAATACACCGTAACTTCAATCAGCTTTTTTAGATCATTAACGTCTTTGTTTTCCCACTTTCGTATATAGTGTGCTTCATCATTTCCTAGCCATGAAGCTCTTCTAGATATCTCTTTAATTTTTTCATTGTCTACCATCTCTATGCATTTCCCTAAAAACTTGTTTAATATCTCCTCCTCTTGGTGAGGATTGAGAAATATTAGGTAATCTTTCACTAAAAATTCTAAAGCCTTTCGATAGCCGATTCCAGCGATTAATTCCAATTTACTTTGCTCAGCAAAATAAGATTGGTTATATATAGATATAAAATTTGGTGATACTTTTACAATTTCTTTATTAAAATCTTCTTCTACAGGGTTAAGCGGTGCAGAATCAATCAATCTATATTCTGACCTAGGATCTTCACGAGTATAATACCCTATCATTATACTACTACAATCAGTATTAGCACATTGGAATGCGGCCTCTACTTTATTCGGAATAATTGTATTATTATCCAAATTCGTCCCAATAAAAATAGGTTCTACATTCTTATGACAAATTCCACAAAAACTTGGGTAACGGTCTACCTTTTGATTGGATTTACTGTGCATTGGACCGTAAGAGATAGTTCTGGACATAATTCTTCACCTCACCGTTTCTTATTACCCCCTATTCTATCAAACTCTTTCTATAAAAATAACGCCTATTAAGCGTTTATTAAATCCTCTCTGCCTTTTTCAATAAGTACCTCTTTTACTTTTGGCTTTAATAGATCTGGTACCTCACTATACGTTTTATATTCTGGTCCTTTAATGATATATTCCACATACAATGTAATTAACTTTTCACTCAAGATGACTGCCCTCCCAAAAGAATTTCTGCTAAATCCATCACAGCTAAATCAGTTGTTTCTCTTAACATTTCATCTTGTGTTTTTGGTCTGTTTTCATACTCCCACTGCTCTGTATCAACATTCCATTTCGCTACCTTACCTGGTACAAAACTCGGTATTTCTAATACATTGTTTTCTTTTATTTCTTCTGGATAAATCAATTCCGTATCAAGAAAATAGCCTCGTTCGTCTATTATAGCGATAGTTATTTTTTTTCTTGCATGTTCGGCAAATAGCGGAAAGGATACATCGTTATTGGTGAGTACTCCATCTATCAATAAAAAGCTATCAATTTCATTAAATATTAATTGTTCTTCCTCTTTTTCTGCCTCTATACAGTAAGGCAAAAGATCGTTATGCTTGTACTCGATTAAAGCTGAATTAATGGTTGTGATTTTCCCATCATTGTCTACATTAAATTGTAAAAACATCATATTTCACCTCTAATCATGCATATATAAAGTTCTTGTGCGTAGATAAGGAATTCCTGTCGCATCACCACTCGTCTTTTCAAATTGGAATCTCAAATAAATGTGCGTGTGTCCAGTTATCTCGCCTGTAAGGAGGAAATCCCTATCCTTATTATTGTGACTCATTGACATTTTTGTTGATGCTATCACTTCCGAGTTCGTCTCCAAAATCACATGCATGAAACCATATACTATATTACCATCCACAACACCTAATCCAGCAGCACCATCAACCGTTAGATACTTTTTAGAAGGGCGAAACACGTAATAATCAAAATTAAATTTATCTCCTGGGTTTGAATTATACCCAATATTAAAGGCTATCCAAACACCATCTTGATATAGTTCGCTTGACATAAATTGTGGAGATGCGCCAAAGACACCTAGATCGATATCTAAGTGTTTTCCTGAAATGGTATCTTTAATGCTTCCACCAGGTAATCCCACTTTCCCTGCTTCAACGTCTGCTTTCGCACCTTCTTTAGCTTCGGTGTCTTTAGTGTCAATAATCTGTTTCCTATAGGTATACTCGTCTAAATCATTAGCGTCTATTTTGTTTTGAATTTCCTTTTTTAATTCGTTCCATATGTCATGGACTTCTTCCTCGGTATATTCAATAAAGTCGCCAAGAGTTACCTTTTTGTTAGACTTATCTACAATAGAACGGTCCATTGTGTGTACTCTTGCCTCCAAATAAAGAGGTGGATTAAACTTCGTATCTTTTATCTTGATGGTATCGCCAAAACGTAATTTTTTATTTTCTAGTCCTGGTACATTCTCTAAATCTGCAATCTCTGCTTCATACTCCACTGTCGCATTAACACGCTTTTCCAGCTCGTTTTCCGTTAACGTTATAAGTCTTTCTTCTGTCATATCCTGATCAGTAGACTGCGGTTCGTACTCAGCTATTAAGTGTCTCAATATGCCAGTACGTGGATCTCTTATACCCCATCGATCTAACGCTTCTATATTTTCCACAAATACCTTAAGTTGCGTTCCATCTTCACGTTCAGGTCCATAACCACGTAACGCAGTAACGATGTTGTCTGTCTTTTCTCTACGTTTGATATTAACTAAATCGGAACCAAACACAACTTCTCTTCCTTGCCATTCTCCGATCCTTTCAACCATATCTACGTATCTACTAGTTATTCTGTCATATTCTATTTCAACTCGGAAACGTAATTCAAGATTAAACTCTGTCGAAAGACGCTTTAGAAAAGCAAAAGGATTGGTACGATTTTCAATATCTAATGTGCGTATACCAACATATTTTATGTCTCCTGGTTCCCAGATGGTATTCTGTAGTGTATCTTTTGCATGTTGGATGTTCGTCTTACTTCCTGTTGACCCTTCATCAATCACCCTAGCTTTACCTAAATCTTCTAAATAACTTGCCTTAGCATAAACTTCTACTTGTCTATCCATCGTTTTAAATACTTCAAAGATGATAAACTCTCTATAATTTCCATCTTCGTCAGGTATGATAATTCGATTTCTTTTAGACAAATGCTCTGAAAACCTTCTATCGGCAAATGTAGTAAATTCATAGGTTTCTAACTTGTCTTTTAACGATTGATGGTGGTTGTCAGATATGATATTTTCTTTCGTAATATAATCAACTAAATTCATATTTTGCCCATCGACAATGTGTATCAAGGTATCACCTCCAAAATTAAAGGAAAAATATACCTCCCTGTCGAATACTGTTGATTGAAGGGAGGTGTACATATGTGGAATGACAACTATAACGATGTAGTTAAACAGGCATTTTCTACACATGGCGTAAATAACCCTGAATTAGAAAATGCTATCTCCGACATTTTGAATCATGCTCTTGATTCAAGAAATCTCTCTCATAAAATTTGGAAAGAAGTGATTGAACATTATGAGAGAGATAAAAGTATAAAGGAGCGTTTTAGGGGATAAATACTTTCCCATAAGTAGATCCCTCAAGAATTTGACATTTAAAAACAAGCAATTCAACACGTTCATCTGTACTTTGGGCGTTTTGAATTGCTTCATTCAGTATCATAAGTGTAGTTGCATTTGACATATTCTCAGTAAAGTTTTTAATTTCTTCAACTGTTTTCATATACTCTCACCTCCTATAAAAAGCGTGGTCTATATTTAATTTTTGTATTAAAGCTATTAGGGGTTACTGTTAATTGATTACTACCTTTAGCTAATGTAAAGAAAGTACCACCGAATCCTTTAATATCCATTCTTGGTTCACCGTTTATTAAAATAACTTCATTCACAAAATCAAATACAATTTTATCGCCGAATTCAGCTATATATGGTATCTGATTAGCTCCTAAGTCATTGACTCTATTTGCTTGTATTCGATTAGCGTACATACGAGTAGCAGCATACTCTTTAAATGTAGCCATATACACAGATGCTTGTCTAATTGGCGCTTGATATTCACTTAATCGGTCTTCGAAAGTCCGAGTGACTTTGTTATAGGCTGTACCATCTTCACGTAGTTGATAGGCAGTTGCGGTAAACAATGCACCTTGTCTTCTTAATCGCAACCACATACGTGTATTATTAAATCCTTCAAAATCAAACATTAGTTTCTGGCCACCTAAGTAAAATTGAATTTTATTGTAGTAGCCAGATGCAATAGTTTTATCAACAGCTCCTAACGATGCTACTATATTGTTGTTTTCATCTTCCAAAAACAATACGTTTTTGCCTAACTGCCCAGCAAAGTTTAATTGCGTAATATAATGGTCAATTTGAAAGTCTTGTAGGGATTCACTAAATGATGTCTTCTTACTTGGACCATGCCATCCATTAGGATTAGATCCGTAATCTGTAACCATCCATTGCCCATTACCAAGTTGAAACTTACCGGCTACAATTCCGCCTAACGGATCATTAAAGGTATGTCCTGTAGCAACGTCACTAAATCCTACAAAATCGTCCAGACGCTTGTTAAGTATGCTGGTAAGTTCATCTACTGGCTCGTTCTCATCTACGTCAACTGGTGTACCAACTGAGTTATATTCCTCCTTACCGTTTGAAATCATTGCAAAAGTGACAGGTTCTGTTGCTTCTAACTCAATAATTGGCTTCGCCTCGGCAGTTCCATTGTTAGTTACGTTTAATATGTTGTTTGTGAATTCGTGTGATTGTTCCTCGCCGTATTTATAAGGGTCTGGGCAAATAAATTCTATGGTTCCATGACCGTAACGTACCATTTCATCAAGGTCTAACTCGTCATTCACTACAGCGTAATAGGTTCTATCTTCTTCATCATCGAATATCAGAGGCTCTTCTTTGTCGGTTATTAACCAATCTGCCAGATCTTCTTTAAGCTTTTGTAAATCAGGGAAGTTTTTCTTTTTTAAAAGTACAGGTACAGATATAACCCTAGGCTTTACTTTAGAATTAGATAGATACCCCCCAGCTAAACCAGGTATCTCTAAAATACTCCTTTCTATAGGAGCCCATGGGGGACGTTTTCTGCCTCTAAGCACCTTTACATAGTCTTTGGTTATCCCCCTAAAACTCATACTTGGCAACTATATTACCTCCCCTCAAAATCACGATTTATTCGTTGTTGTCGTTCATTCATCTCATTTATTGGATCGCGAACAGCTCTAGCAATCTCTCGATCATTTATATTTAAAATAACCGGCTGTTGGCTAGTTACTGCTAGTTGTCTAGATTGCACTTGTAACAATTGTCTAAGATACTCCGATAGTACCTTTACTTCATCTTTTAAATTGTCAATTTCTTTAAAACCAGTGTTAACTACTTCATGCCTAACCACTAATTCATCCCTGCGTGCACGAATTTCTCCTGCTGCGGCATCAATCAGCAGTGCAGTATCATCTAAATTACTTTTATCCATGCTCTTTTTGAATGCGGTTAGTGATTCTTTCCCCACCGCTTTTGCGCTCTTAACAGCTTTTTTCTTATTTCTATCCATGGATAAAGCAAAACCATCAATGAAGTTAATACCTTCTTTAGCTGTTTCCTTAGAAGGTGAACGTGAATTAATTGACCTTTTCAATGCTCCAAGTGCAGATTTACCTAAAGACCAAGCCGCAGACCAAACAGAGTCACCGCCGTTATTAATAGAACCTCTAAATCCACTAACAAAATCGCTACCCGCACCACTTGTGCTTACACTTTTCAGACCCGAAAGACCTCTAACGGCAACCTTATTACCGGCATTAAAGGTATTATTTGTCCAATTAAGCAATCCTTGTCTAAAAAGCGATCCAGCTCTACTGCCCCCACCACCATCATCTGTTTTACCTAGTACAGAGGAAACAATAGAACTCAAAGAAAAACCAGCAGATCGGTTCCCTTTCTTCGTACTTTCTAATCCTTCTTTATGGGAAGTTCCTTTGTTTTTACCAGCTTGTTTTGATTCTGGATTACCTTGCTTTATTTGATTTATCAAGGAAGTTGTAATATCTTTAGCAGTTATTTCATTTAAGCTTTTTGTGCTTCCTAATCCTTCATTATGGAACAAGCCTTTATTTTTACCTGCGTTCTTGGCTTTGTCGTTGTCCTTATTTAACTCTGTGAGAACGTCGTTTACTGTTTCTCTAGCTTGTTTTGCTGCTTCTTCTTTTGTTTTTCCACTTGACTCAAGAAATGCCTGTAAATCTTTTGCATACTCTTCTTGTGCTTTTTCGGAAAAATCACCAGTTGTTTTTAGTACTTCTGCTGTATGGTCTTTCCATCGTTCAAGGTAATCATTTTGATTCTCATCCATCTCATGCATATAGCCTGTTGCTGTAGCGATGTATTCTTTTTTACGTTTAAACTCTTTACCAGTTGCTATATCAATTAATTTTCCGCGTTCATCTAAATGTTTTGCTATTGCTTGTTTGGAGTTTTCGTATTCTTTTGCTGCTATAGCCATCATTTCATTTGTTCTTGATTCAACACCAAGCATTAGATGATCATAATCTTCTTGAGTGATTTTCCCCTGCGTTAAGGCTTGTTCGAAAATCTTTTGTTTTTCTGAATACCATTTATTAGCCGATTTTACAGATTTCTTGTATGATTCATTTGTTTTTTGGATGTACTTCTGAGCATCATCATCAAGTATTTTCCCTTGCTTTTCCGATATATTTTTTTGTATTGCTAACAACTCATCTTGGCTTTTAGCAAATTCAGCTGCGCCGCCTTCTAATACATCAATTGCAGCTAAATACTTATCTGCAAACTCCGCAGGCATTTTGGATATATCTTTATTATATTTGTCATGCGCTTCTTTAACGGTATCTAATGCATTTTTATATTCAGCAATATCTTTATCAAATTTTTTAAGAACTTCATTTGTTAATTCTTTTGCAGAATCCTTACCAGCATCACCAGCGATAGCGTACACTTCATTAATTGCATTTGATAACTTACTTTTTTGTGTCTCTAATTCAGTGATTACTTGATCAGCCATTTCAGAAAAAGCCTTAACTACTTCTGCAGATGTTTTTTCCGCTTCTTCTCCCGACATGTTTCGTAACTCAAGCATTTTTATTTTTGCGCCTTCGTAAAGATCTGTATAACCTTTAACACCTTTTAATGTGCCTTCGCTTAAGTTATCACCATACCTCAAAGCTTCCGTTTGTGCTTTCTCCTGCTCTTCTTTAAGATTTTTTGTATGTTCTTTAGCTGCAAACAAGGCAACTCCTAATCCACCTAAAAGAGCAGTACCAGCAGTTATCGCAAGTCCAACAGGTCCAGCAAAGGATAGAAAGGCTCCAACTGCTGCAGTAAGTCCAGCTACAACAGTAGTTACACCTAAAACTGCTACAGATAATGCAGCTGTGGCAGCTATCGTCTTTTGAGTGCTTTCATCCATATCAGTAAAACCACGTATTAAGTCTGTACCTTTTTCCACAATATCAGTAAATGCTGGCATTAAATGACGAGTTAAACTAATTTGTAGGCCTTCAACAGCGGATTGAAATTCAATAACTTTCCCTCTAGCATTATCTTGCATTGTTTTAGCCATTTCAGCCGCGGCACCGTCAGCATTTTTCAGCTCTTTTGTTGTTGTTTCCAAGCTTTCTGAACCTGCATCTAATAAAATAGACCAGTTTTTATAAGCTTGTGCACCAAATAAAGTGGTTAAAGTGGCGGATTTTTGCTCTTTTGTCATACCCTTTGTACCTTTTTCAATCTCTTTCATAACATCAGGTAAAGGTTTCATACTACCTTCTGCATCAAAAAATTCCATGTTTAGCTTTTTCATTTCTTTTTTCATGGCAGAAGTAGGTTTGGCTAATCTTGCAAGTGAAGTAGAAAACGCTTGTCCAGCCTTTCCACCCTTTAATCCAGCATCGGCTAATTTCATCGCTGCAGCTGCGGATTCTTCCAAATTCCACCCTAAACTGTTCGCTACAGGAGCCACATATTCCATATATTCGCCCATTTGCTCCACATTTGTATTGGCATTAGCCTGTGCATGAGCAAATACATCCGCAGCATGTCCTGCGTTTTTAGCTTCTAATCCAAATGCCTGCATCGTGTCACTGGTTATGTCTGCAGCACGCGCAAGATCGAGATTACCAGATGCAGCAAGGTCCAACATACCTGGCATACCTGCCATAATTTCTTGTGTATTCCATCCAGCTAAAGCTAGTTTTTGCATCCCTTCAGTAGCTTGAGTAGCGCTATATCTAGTAGATTTCCCAAGGTCTCTTGCTTGCTTATCTAGTAGCTTCATATCTTCAGCTGTAGCACCACTTACTGCCTGTACACCAGATAAACCTTGTTCAAATTCTGCGGTTGCATCATAAGCACCTTTGAGCGACCTAGTTAAACCAAAAAAAGCAGATCCCGAAACTATCCCAATAGACATTCCCATACCACGCATTTTATTTCCAGCACGGTTCATTCGATCTCCAAATTGCTTCATGCTCATTCCGGATCGTTTTGTTGCTGCTTCCATTTGCTTTATTTTGGCAGTGGTTTGATTAATCTGGTTTTTGGTTTTATTCATTGCTGCATTCGCATTATTTAAACGAACGGCTAAATTTTGCGTTTCTTTGGCATCTTTACTTTTATTTTTAGCTGAGTCATTGTAAGCCTTCCGTAACTCATTAACTCGTTGTTTCTGCAGAGAAAGGTTTTTATTTAAATATTGAAGTTTTGCTTCAGACTGCTTTAATTGATTTCCCCAATTATCAACACTCGTTTTACTTGCTTCAAATTCCGATTTAGCGACTTTCATCTGCCTAGATATCGATGACATTTCACTATTAAATTGCTTGGAATTAGAATATAATCTTACTTTTATGTCTTTAGCCATTATTCACCCACCTTTCCAGACCACTTAGTTAACCAAGTACTTGATCGATGTATACAACTTCATCTTTTTCTTTATCTTTTTTGCGTTGAGCGAGAAGTTTTAAGTGATAGACAATGTCCATTTCGTCTATTTGATTTTGAGTGAAACCCACATCAATTAACGCGTTGTACATATCCTGTACAGCTTCACTCAGTCGGACTTTCCCTTATCCTCTTCTTTTACTTCGCCACCAAGTAATTCACTTGCAGCTGCAACATTTCCCATTACATAATTAACAACTGCATAAATGGTTTTAATAATTACTCGAGCATCGAGACCTTCCTCGAATTCCTCAATGGTGAATTTATGATCAAAAACTTCACATGCAAAAGCGATTAATGCATCTAAATCCTGATTTGTAATATCGCCTTGTTCTATCATTTCTGCACACTCAGCTGCTTTTCGGAATAAAACGCCTGGAATAGAATTAGGTGTGACAAACTTTTTCTGTTTTCCATCCAGCTTTAATGTAATTGATAAATTATCCATATTTTAGTCCTCCAATTTGTTTAAAATAAAAAGGAGAGGGATTAACCCTCTCGTATATTTTGAACCCCCAAATAAAAACAACTAATCCCACGCTATATTCACAGAAGTAGACGTAGTATTAGCTGCTCTTATGTTTTGGGGTACATTAGGGAGTTGTTAAAACATCACCGTTATATATTACTTGTTTAAACCAAGTGTCCTTGAAATTCGTATCTGCTGTATCTTCAGCTTGTGCCTTCCAACGTTTGTTAAATTGTAATGGCATGAATTTTAGTGTTAACTTTGCAGTTTGTGGTGTAACATTTCCCTCATCAGTTTGATATTCATTTGGTAATAGTTGAGCTTTTCCTTTTAGGAACCAATAATAACGATATCCTCCAGTTGATACTTTTGCACGAAAAGCAAGTGCTAGCTCAGCTGTTATATCTTCAATACTAGCGAATTGGACTCCCCCTTCTTCTTGATGGCCATATATTTTCTTTTGAAGTTCTAAAGGAAGATCTGCTGCTTCCATACTTACATCAATATCTCCTAAACTATTAAAAATTTCATAAGCCCCATTATCAGCATAGAATGTATTAGATTCTGTATTTGGTGTAACTGATACGTTAACAGCACCTAACACTGCTTCAGGAGGTTCATATGTTGCTCCGCTTTTATCATCTTTCGTAAGTAAGGCTAAATGAAACATATCCAAGCCATGTAATACTTTTCCCATGTTACTACCTCCTAGTTTTTCTTATTAAAAAACACCTTTTTAGGTGTTAAAATACTTTTTTGCTATATCTCATCGGTTTATGATGAATGTCTGTATCCTCTTCATAGAGATCTTGCGAGTCATAACGGCTATATCCAATCGATTTCATTACTTTATCTACTTCCTTAGCAATCGGTGTCTGTTTTGATACTGTCAAAGCGTCGCAATATACACTTACTTGAAAACCAACATTAGCTGAATGAGGTATATTATCAGCAAAATCATCATCATCATTTCTAATTTCTTGGTAGACAATTCTAGGAAATGGTATTGATTCATTGTTAGGGTGTTTAGCTATGAGATTATGAAAGCCTCCTACCACTTCATCGATTAACAATTGGCTAGATTTTAATGCGGTGAGTAATTCTTTCTTAGAATCAAAAGCTTCCACAGTCATTCTTCTATTGCTCCTAAAAACACCTTTTCCATCGCTGAAAGTGCTTCGTTTTCTCCCTGTTCACCACTTTTATCAATAAATGGATAGGCTGGCATTTTAGATGTACCATATTCTAACCAGATAGCCCGATGCTTAACTTTGTTGTTAGGTCCTACTTTAATGAACTTTCCCTCATCTGTTTCGTTTGGTCTACCAACAGTAATGTTATCCTCCATGTGAGGATGTGATTTATTACTCCGATTCACATTACTAATCTGGTGCTTTTTTATGACTTCACCGCCTGCTTTTAACGCCTTATTTTCAGCTTTCTCAGCATTTTCACCAAGCTGATTAAAAGAAACTATAGCATCATCTAGACCAGAAACTTCAAAGTTAGCCATTTGGCTTCACCTCATTTGCTAATATCTCATATTCAATATTTCTTTGTTCCAGATTATTTAAAAATGTGATATCAAATATTCTTGCTCCGTACTTAATTCGCATATCCTCGCTTAAGCCTTCACGATAGCGAATATAAATACGCGTTGTAATTTTTACGGAGTTTGCACCAGCTTCAATAATTTCTTTACCACGTAAATCTTTAATAGCAGCCCAAACAGTAATGTCCGTATCGACCCATCCTGGAACCCAATTTCCTTCTTCATCTTGTACGTTTTCTTTTCTTTGAAAAGTAATACGACACCTATACTTCGCTGGATTGGTCAACTAAGTCACCTGCTTTCAATTGAAGGATGATTGTTTGCAATCCCATTTCAATGGCACTAGATATCTTTCCAAATTCATTTTGCTGTCTATTCTCATACCAATGAGTAACCAGCATCATGATTGCTAACTGGTACAGTTCATCTTCCTTTTCTTTAACACCAGCATTAGACATATAATTTTTAGCAGAATTAATAAGGAGACCAAGCAATTTGTTGTCCTGATCTCCATCGATTCGTAAATATTCTTTTGCTAACTCAAGTAAATCCGTATTCATTATGCTCCACTCGCTGCAATAACCGTAATTTCACTTGTCGCTGTTTTTCCACCGTCATCTGTTGTTACGGTAATCGTTGCATTGCCTTCCGCTACAGCAGTAACTAATCCAGTACTATCTACAGTGGCAATCGCCTCATCGCTAGACGACCATGTTACGCCTTTGTTTGTAGCATTAGAAGGTGAGACAGTCTCAGTTAGTTGTTGAGTTGCTCCTACCTCTAGTTCAGCTGTTGCAGGATCTACACTAACACCTGTAACTGGTTGTGTTACGTTAACAGTAGCTGTACCTTTAACGGTGTTATCATCTGTTGAGGTTGCTGTAATTGTAGCAGTGCCAGTACTAACAGCTGTTACTTCCCCTGTAGAACTAACCGTTGCAACAGCTTCATCCGAACTAGACCAATTGACAGATGGATTTGCTGTATCTGGTGAAACTGTTGCTGTTAAACTTCGAGTACCACCTACTGCTAGATTATTAGTTTTTGGTGACACATCTACAGCCGTAGGATCACTATAATCTGTTGTTACAGTGATAGGAGCAGACAATTCGCTTTCACCATTCACATTTACAGCACTCACTTGGTACTCATAAGTTGTATTTGGTGTTAATTCAGAATCTGTAAAACTCTTCTCAGTTAATCCATTAGCAATTTCATTACCATCACGGTAGACTTTGTAAGTTGTTGTCATCATATACCTCCTCTCAATAATAAAGCCCTATCTACGGCTAGCTCCAAGATAGGGTAATGCTTGTATCAGTTTTTGAACTAGCCGTTAGATTTACGGGCTGTTTAGGGAGTTTCTGTTACTTTTGCGATACGGAATGCAGAAGCTAGTTTGATACGGTGATCAAACCATGCAGTAACAACAAACTGTTCAATACCTGTTTTTACATCTTTATCACGTTCAAATTGAGTAGTTGCAATATCATAATTGTAGTGAGAGTAACTGTAGTCACCCACGATAGGATCGGTTGCTGCATCTACGAATACAACAGGCTTTCCAAGAATTTGTTCTGGCTGAGCTGAATAAAGTGTTGCATTACCGTTTGCAAGTGTTTCGATGATATCGGAATAATCCTGATAACGCATAACGATAGTAGCATTTTCCCGATAATCTTCATGCAAATCAGCAATGGCTGATTTAATAGCTTTATACAGGTTTGCACCATTGACTTTCTTAATTCCATTTTGAGTAGAATAGAAAGACATATGCTCTTCTCCAGCTTTAGGTGAAGTTGCAAATGCCACTTTCTTCTCTTTTGCTGCTACACCAGATTGTAGAGATCGTTCAACGTGATTAACTACATTTGCATCCGTTCCTAGCAAAACAGTTTCAGATATTCCGGAAAATACTTTAAATTTATTACGAGTAAACGCAACAACATCACCAGTTGCTTCTAATTCTTTTGCAGTTGCTTTGTCTGCAATAAAATCATCATCATCGAGAGTGAAATTAATCTTAGGGATTTCTAAATTGGTGATCTGCGTAAATGTTGAAATGTCTCTCAACTGATTTTTAGTATACGGTTCAGCGATAATATCATTAGATACTGTTTTAGGTAAGAATTTATCCCCTTTTGTCGTAGTATCATCACCTAATACTTGATATACATCTTCTGAGAGAGGCTCGCTTCTCATTGTTGCACGAATGAGGCTTGCTTTTGCTTTTGTTTTTTGTTCAGCTGGATCGTTAATGTTTTTAATGCTGTCTTTAGCAGCGAACTTCGCCTTTTGCTCCGCTTCCAGTTGATCATGCTGCTCTTTAATCACATCAAAACGAGCTTTCAAATCTTCTTTTGACTTTTGCATTTTCTGAATATCTTCCATTGATGCAGATGGATCCACCGCTTTTTGCGCTAGTTCACTTTCAACCTTTTGTAATTGTTGGCCAATCGTCGCCATATTTTGTTTCATTTCATAAAGCGTCTTGTCACTAAAAGTTTGTAAGTTCATTTTCAAATGTTTTTTGTTCATGAATAAATTCCTCCTAAAATTGATTTTGTTATTTCAGATTGCGCTTTAGCTTCATCAGCAATTCGCTGTCTTTCCTTCATTTCATTTTGAGAAATTTTATTTTTAGAGTCATCTGCTACTAACTGCAACTGTTTTGGTACGTTTTTATACCTTTGCAGAAACTCTTTACTAATAGATGCAGCCATATCATTTGCTTCTTCTACTACATCACAAAGGCCATACTCAAAAGCTTCTTCAGCTGAAAGCCATGATTCAGCATCTAACAATTCCTGTAGCTTTTCTTCAGATAGCTTTTCTCCAGCTTTGTCTAAGTAAGACTGCATACTTGATTTTCCAATACGGTCAAGGTCGTCTGCTTGTTTTCTTAATTCCGCAGAGTTCCCAATTGCAAATGTCCACGGATTGTGGATCATTAACATACTGTTAGAAGGCATTCTAATTTCATCAGCTGCCATGATAATCACACTAGCAATAGATGCTGCTAAAGCATCCACATGGGCTATGACTTTGGCATCATGACGTTTAAGCATATTATGAATAGTTACACCTTCAAAAACAGAACCCCCGGGCGAATTTACATATAAGTTAATTGTTTCTACATCTCCTAGATCATCAAGTTCTTGTTTGAATGTAGTAGCAGAATGTTCTCCTAGTTCATCCCAAGCATACTTGGTGATTTCGCCATAAATAAAAATATCCGCTGATTTATTATTGTCAGCAGACATCTTCATTTCCCAAAATTTCTTATCTTGTTTATTTGCTTTCTTTCGGTCCATATTCACTCTTTATCACCACCTTTCAAATAAGATAAAGGTGGTATATGCGTTATGGGAAATTCAAATTTTGGCAATCCGCTAAAATGCTGTATAAATGTTATAGCGTTTTTGTTTTGCCACCAGTAACCACACAAGAAAATAATTGAATCGATAAAATTTAGACCATCCATGGAGTACCTATTATTAGATATAGACTTAATACTTCTATCTTTCGATACTTCCACATGCTCTCGTATTCTTTCCTCGTAAAATTTTGCTGCTTTTAAATTTCCTGCAAAGATGAATATGTTTGATTTAGGGTAATCTTCTATAACCCTTTTAACTCTATTCAAGTCAAAATACGCTGTTTCATTCATCACTATCACCACTTTTTGAAGTTGATTTCCTTTGTGTAGGATCCATATCTATTGGATATAAATCACCAGACACCCACAGTTTTGAAGCATTGCCTCCTTCAGGAGGAAGATCTTCAAATCTTCTAACCTCATCTTGTTTAAACCAACCACCACGGATACCAGCTTGATAGAATTGTGTCCTTGCAGCTGTGTCACCTCGTAATAACCCACCAAGATTAAATTTAAAATAGTAACCTTTCTTTCTATCTTCTTTTGTAAGTAATTTTAAATTAAATTCATGCTCATATTGTCGGACGATAGGAGTTAATGCCATCTGTACAAACTGAATCATCATCTGTTCATTGGAAGAATAACTTTGTCCCTCAGAGTCATTTAAAAAAGAGACTGGAACGTTAAACACGTTCGCCACCCTCGACCTGGTAATTCGTTCAGATTTTAATGTATCGGAAGCGAAATACTTCTTTTCAATATCCTTAATTTCAACGCCAGGCTCTTGAAATAGGATTCCTCCATTTTCTTTATAAAACCTGCGAAAATCTTCAACAACTGCATCTTTTTTTTCCTTAACAAGATTCGTATCATACTTCAGAACAAAGCTTTCTTTTTTCTGCATCTCCGACAAGCTAAATTCTTGGACAGCTTTGTCATAGAGTAACGTATTCTTTAATACATCTATAGGACTGACACCTTTCCATCTTGAGGAACCAGTAATATGCTTAACATGTATCATATTCATATTATGAAAATAATACGTTCCTCCTGCTCCGATTACTTCATACCACAATGCTTCATCATCCGTATTAATAAATGGAGTAACATAGGATGGATCAATCGGAATTAATGCTTCTGGTTGCATTCTTATATCACGAATAATAACTGCATATGCATTACCATATTCGTTTCTGGACACTTCCATTTTGTTGATAAAATCAAAGCTGTGCATATTATCATTAGGAGCATTTGTAAGAACATCGGATGCTTGATTGTGTACTACGTCATAGTTTTGGTACATTTTTAATGGTAGAGATGATAATGTATTAGACAACCTTGTTATCACACTGAATATCGTCTCATTAGTAACTAATTTACTATTGTCTATCCCCCAAAACTTACGCCCAACCCAGGAAGAAAAGTCATAAATTGCCCCTTTCCAACCTGCTGCTGCTCCTTTTACTGCTCCTTTAAATTTACCTACCCATTTCAAACTCTCACCACCTTTCAAATTAACTTAATAGATCATTTACAGAAACAAACTCTACATTCCCTTCTCCTTTAGGCTCTATTAGCATATCAATGACATGTGTATGTGCATTCAAAGCAGCTGCAAAACCATCTATCTTTCTGCTGGAACTCTGCTTGGATGGCATCCAGTTACTATTACGGTCCTTAACCAGCTTCACATTGTTAAGATACCAACGGAAAATTTTACTGTTATTAAAAACAACTTTTCCATCGAGCATCATTTCTTTAAAGTTCTGCATCGGACCTCCTAAAGTAAGATGTCCCTGCCTAACCTTCTCTGTGTTAAATCCATAGTTTTCCAATGATTTATTTAGATACAATGCTTTAGCTTTGTCATAAGTTATCAATTTGATCATGTATTTTTCAGATTGCTCAATGAACCATTCATAAACGTATTCAAACTTTACATAGTCACCTGGAATAACCGTTAACTCTCCAGCCGCTTTCCACTCATCTAATCTACGTTGGTTGCTATCTCTGTCATAACGAGCCTGTGGTATCCACGAGTGAGATAGAACAAATATCGAACCATCATCTAAAGGAAATTCAAGTGCTGCAGCTGTAAAATCTTCTGTTTCAGACAAATCATAACCGCCAACACACTCTTTTCCTTCTAGTTCCTTGATATCAATAACTCGATTGTTTTTCTTAATAGTAGGTAAATCAACAAACGATAATTGATCTACGTTACTGAACAGATTGAACTGTTTCGTCATCCAATCCGCGCGTTCTTGCGGATTTTTCTTTTCCTTTTTCCAATCTGTAACAAGGTTTACGAAGTCCATCAGACCGATATTAGGATTGGCCTTTATCCAAAGCTCTGGTTTGTCAGCCTCTTCTGGTTTGTCCAACTTCGCTATATAATAAAAAGTTCGCTCATCCAAATTGTCGTCAGGATTTTCTAGACAGTCAGTAGCATTTTCATAATACTGAACCAGCGGACCATCTAAGACATATCCAGCAGTGGTAATGTAAATAATTAATGGCTGTTTACGCGCACCACGTGACTTTTTGATAACGTTAATAAGTTTGAAATCCTTAAATTCGTGAATCTCATCAAAAATACCAAGATGTGTATTCAAACCGTCTAACCGTTTACTGTCAGATGCCCTCGCCTGAATCTCGGAGAACATTTTTTCATATTTTATTTTGCTTCTCTGTGGTTTGTATTTCTTTGATAAATATGGTGACTTCTCAACCATCGCCTTCGCCTCATCGAACAGTTCGTGCGCTTGCTGTTCCGCATTGGCTAAAACATAGATTCTGGCTCCATTTTCACCATCAAAACCTAACATATAGTTGGAAAGACCACTAATAAGCGTAGTTTTTCCATTCTTACGACCCACCATATCTAACGCTTCACGAAAACGGCGTATGCCAGTGTCTCGGTGTACCCAACTAAAAAGAGACCCGATCACAAAATGCTGCCATGGTTGCAACACTAATTGACCAAAGTCTCCTTTAGACGGTTTACATTTCTTCTCAATGAATCGAATTGGGCGATGACCTTTTTCCTCATCAAATATCCAAGGAAAGTCATCTGTTCCTTGTCTTTCCAAGTCTCTTATGTGCCGTTTTGCTGCTAAAATGTTTTCTTTACTTGCTGGAATAGACCCATCGATCAATCTTTCAGCATACCAAGTTGTTAAAAGTTCAGGATAGGGTTGTTCGAGTATTCCACCCCAACTTTTCTGCTCTTTTTGATAAGTCTCCCACCATCTTTCAAGCTCGGTGTAGCTCATCTCCAAAAGTGGTTTAGAAGTCTTCATCATCGTCGTTATCGCCTTCTAAATTTATCGCTAATCTCGCTCTAGCAGACGGAGAAAGACCTAAATCAGAAGCAAATGATCGCATTTGAGCAGCCGCATCCTTCATGCGTAATATAAATGGGTTAGGTTTTCCATCAACCCACATTCCCTTTGATTTTACCTGCCTTTTAAATGAAAGGTACTGGGAGTATGCATCACAATATAAAGCTAAGTGACCAACATCGGCATCGTTAATTAATTCAACACTTAAAAGTAAGTCAGCTAATCGTTTAAATTCCTTTTTAGCTGTATCATTAAGCCAAGAAGGTGGGATAACATGATCCGCACTCATTTTCATCTTTTCTTCTTGTTCAGCTCGGCGCTTTAATTTGTCGACATTCTTCTTAGCTGGGTTTCCTTGTAATAGTTGTAACCTCGCTGGTTTTGCTGGGGTCGGCATAATATCACCACCTCCTTTTAAATGGTATTTTTCTTACATTTTTCACCTACCTAAAAATATTGATGGGCGGTTTTATTGTGAAGAAAGAAGTCATCCGGTCTGGAAAAATTTATTTTTCTTTTTTTCTTTTGAGGGGGGGGGCTACCTTATTTCTTCATTTGCCCCAAACTCAACAACATTTATCTTTCTTTTTTTAGCACTCTTACGCTGTCCACCACCCTTTTCAGGGTGTTCTTTGTTGTGGCATGCATTACATAAGCTAATGAGATTATCTAATGTTAACGAAAGCTCCGGATATTCATCACGCGGTTTAATATGGTGAACCATATCCGCCATAACGAAACTCTTTCCATCCTGATAACTAACACATGTATTCTTATCTTCTCGGAATCTAGTACACATATAGTAATCGCGTCTGAGTGCCAGTGTTCTACATCGTTGCCAAGCAGCACTATTGAGAAACTTCTTAGATTCTTTATTGCGTTTGTACTTGTCGTATAGATTATGGTTGCTCATCGCTATCAAACATGTGTTTACCGGTAGATAATCCGTAGCCTTTCTTAACCATACTCTTATCACACTTAACAAGGTGTTCTATGTTGTATCTAGTTCCACCGATTAAAGGCGACTCTTCTCTTGTATCCCATTCGAAAGAAACCCTTGTCTTACCGGTTATCTCTTCACCTTTATAGATTACTTTTGGAACAGCAGTTTCATTTTCTAGTTCGATAACTAATAAACTAGCCTTATCTTTACCTGTAGCCCAATCTACACCTGCATGTATAGATTGATGTTCTTCTTTGGTTACAAACTGTATTTGTTCTTCATTCAAAGTTGATGGTGTATCTCCTATCCTCGGACCATTCCCTTCTGCTGGTCTTCTTGTACCTTCCTTGTTTTCCATTGATCTCGCTCCTCCTTTTATACATAATAAAAAGACACCCAATTAACTGAGTGTCTTTGCTTGTATTTTATTTTTTAAATCAAACATTTGCGGATCCAATATAGCTTTCTTATCACGAATCTTATTCAGTGTTTTCTTATACTTCTCCTGATCCGTAATAGTTGGCAATGTTTCATATAGCTTTCTAATTCCTCTTTGCTTTCGTCTAATATCTGCGTTAGTTACGTAAGAGATATAATGCTCATTACAATGTGGACAGGTGAAATATGTCTCCGTTATCCCTTTACCATGTTTCTTTTCCTGTAATCGAATAACAAATGTATTACAGCACCTGTCGCACATTATTGACTCATTCATTTGATCACCTACTTGCATCAAAATTTATAAAAAGAGAACCTAATTCTTGCGTATCAAAAAAACTAATTTCATAATCATTATCTTGATAGGTTAACTCACTATCACCTGAATCTAAAAACTCATTAAATTTATTGTTGTACTTTTCGCCATCCAATTGAAGAGTGTTGATAATAATAACTGCCGAGGCAATTCCTCTACTTAAATATTGATCATTTTCTTTAGTTCCTGTAATTGCTAATTGATAACCATTCAAAGTTTTGTTTTCATTATATTTTGCTAATATAGAATAAGATGAACCATCTTCATCATAAAAATCTGACTCATACAGTTTTTTAGAATACCAGTTCTTTTCTTTTATTAATTTACCAAAATCATGCGGATTCAACATTTCCAATTCATAGTCTTCATCACTGAGGTTTATTGTTTCGATTCTTTCATTGTATTTTTTAACAAAGTCATTTAATTGGTCATCGGAAGCCTTGTTATCTAATCCATTCTCACTATCTACTATCTTTGAATTATCATTTTCTTTTGCATTATTTTGTGAACAACCAATCATCAAAAATATCAATGAACATAAAAACAAAACAGCTAATACCTTCTTCATCCAATCTCCCCCACATAGTTCTTATGACTTAATTATGATGGAGTTGGAAATTATATGCAATACTTATTCACCTAAAAAAAATAGCACCCAAGCCCTTGCAAAACTTGGATGCACCATTTACATATCTACAACATTACACAATATATCGTAAACAACGTAACCGTGTAATACAGGTACCTATATTTTGTTTACAGTAACATAATAACACATTAATACGGACACTTTGTGGACAGTTTTCGGACAGAATCAATTATTAAACTTAATAGCATCTACCCCAAAAAAGATGACAGGTAAATCGGATATTGCTTTTTCTATATATCTTCTCACCGTTCTTTCCTCAATATGTTCGATCTCTGCAATCTCTCTTGTAGTGTATTTCCTTTTGGAAGTATATTTCTTTTCGAGAACCCTGTAGTATTTTAATTCCTCTTTACTGCAAGATTGTTTGTATGCTTCCATCTTCCCTCTGATAAAGTAGACCATTGCTATCGTTTTGGTTTTGCTTTGTTTAATTGATTCGATAGATTCAAGACTAATTGTTTCGATGTCTAAGTCTTGGATTGAAGTGTCTTGAAGTTTTTCTAAATCTGTTTCTAGTTTCTCACAATGCATAACCAATGATCTGTAATTTCGTAAAAGCAGCTTAATGTTGTGCAACCTTCTATCATGTCTTTCCCGTTCCTGCTGCTTTATCTCTTCTTTATATGCTTTGATTGCCTCCTGTGAGGCAGTCTGTGTAATTAGTTTCAACTGCTTTTCGGTTATATGCATTAGGATTCCTCCTTTACTCCTCCATAAAGGGAAGGTTGATTATTTAACTGCTTCGTTAATTCAAAAAATAGCTCTCTATTTCCAGTATCCAAAGCATAATCTATTAAAATGTTAAGAATATCTTCATCGGTAACGGATGTTTTGCAATCATATTCCATCTTTTCGTATGCAGGCTTTGAGCTATATGACACACTTGAAAGATATTTAGCCATTTCAACTTCATAAATTTTATTTAGTATTCTTTTCATGTAATCATCATTTTCGAAGTAGTACATTACGATTCTCCTTTCAGTGCTTCACAAAGCTTTATATACGCATTTGTCGCACACTTATTTCGGTACCGCTCAACATCATCTAAAATATCTGTTGCTTCTTCAATAGCCTGTTTGTAGCGTTCGGCTCTTTTCATCTGGTTAATTCCGTATGAATTATTTTGTCTTGCTATGAATTTAGCTGTGTCTAGTTTTTCCTCTAATTCCTGCACACGTTCTTTAAGGTTTTGCTTTTCTTCTAAAAGATCATCATACTCAGACTCTTGAATAATAATTCTTCCTGTATAGTAGTCCATCTCTACCCCTCCTTTACTTTCTCAATTCGTGCTTTCACAGCTTCCAGTAGGGCATCTTGACCAGCAGTTTTATCAGCTAGTCTCGATGAAACAGTCTCGTCTAATGTATTTTCAGCTACTAAATGGTGAATGATAACTCGTTCTTTTTGTCCTTGTCGATCTAGCCTTGCATTTGCCTGTTGGTATAATTCCAAGCTCCAGGTCAGCCCAAACCAAACAATGTTATGCCCACCATCCTGTAAGTTTAATCCGTGACCAGCTGAAGCTGGATGTGTTAGAAGTAAAGGTATTTCTCCTTTATTCCAGGCTTTAATGTCCTCCGGCCCTTCTAACTTTTTCGCTTCCGGGAATCTTTTCATGATTCTGGACAGATCATGCTTATACGTGTAAAAGCATAAAATTGTTTTCCCGTTTGCGGCTTCGATAAGATCTTCTAAAGCATCAAGTTTTGCATGATGAACTTCTTGCACATCTTTGTTTTCGTCATACACAGCTCCATTGGCTATTTGAAGTAACTTATTAGACAAAACTGCTGCTGTATCAGCTGTTACGTCACTGTCGTCAAATGGCAATAGGAGATCTTTCTCTAGCTTCTCGTATTTTTTCCTAGTATTAGCTGTTAAAGTGACTGGCACCATCCGTTCTATTCTCTCCGGTAAGTCTAGCCAGTCTTTGGCACTCATACTGACACAAATATCTGATATCTTCTCATACACTCGATTCTCAGCTTCATCTTTTTGTTTCCATTCGTAGACAATATGACCGTCACGTCTTCCTGGCGTGAAGTATCGATCTCGGTATCCGGTTATCGTTCTTCCTAAACGCTCTCCTTGGTCTAATAGGTACAACTGCGCCCATAAATCATGCAGACCGTTTGGTGTTGGTGTACCAGTTAAGCCGATGATACGCTGCATTAGAGGCCTAACTCGACGTAAAGCACGAAAACGTTTGGATTTACTGGATTTAAAACTAGATAGCTCGTCGATCACTACCGTATCAAATGGCCATTTACTACCTGTCATACTCACCAGCCAAGGTACATTTTCTCGGTTGATTACATACACATCAGCTTCTGCTTTTAGAGCTTTTTCTCGTTGGGTTCTGGATCCAAGAATTTTAGATATCGTAATATGTTGCAGATGATCCCATTTAGCTGTTTCCCTACTCCACGTATCCTGGGCCACTCGTAAAGGAGCTATGACTAAAATTTTCCCTGCATCAAAATACGTATTTTTCAACTCTTCTAGGGCAGTTAAGGTGATAACGGTTTTGCCTAAGCCCATATCTAAGAAAAGACCTGCAGCTGGAGTATCAATAATTTTTTGAATGGCATATTCCTGATATTGATGGGGAATGAATTTCACTAAATATCCCCTCCAAGCATCTTTATAAACGCATCTACTTTTTGCTTAGATTCTAGTACATAGACCTCATGTTTACGTTTCTCAAGCTCCTGAATCCGTTTCTCCTGTAGCGGACTTAGCTTTCCATTCGGTGCCTTCATCTCTACAAAAATGGTCCGTCCTCGAGGTAGAATGCAAATGCGATCTGGCACACCTCTTCTACCAGGAGACACCCATTTGAAGCACAGACCTCCGAGCTGTTCAATTTTATCTTTTAGTCTTTTTTCTAATTGACTTTCTTTCATAAAATCACCTTCCAAAAATTAGGTGTTTCTTGTTGTTGTCTCGCGCGCGTACTAGGCGATACGCGTTTAACCTCTATATAAACCCCTATTATTACTTAATATTATTTTTATAGTTTTTAAGTAAATCTACTAACACAACTAACACAAAAGTATTTTCAAAGCTGTTCCATCAAGGGTTTAAAGGTGTGTTAGTAGATAAATTTTACTAACACATTTACTGCAACACTACAATTACTTCCATTTTTTGGTGTGTTAGTGTGTTAGTAACTGTGTTAGTAATTATAGATTTACTGCTCACGTTCAAACACACGTTGAATATTGTATCCTTTTACCCGTTGTCTACCTGCGTCTTTCCAACCTGGAATGTTTCTTAAAATGCCATAAATCTCCTTTGCATCCCAAGGTTTCATGTCTCCTTTTTTACGTTGAAGACACTCAACCCATATTTCTGCTGCACACACAGATGTACGCTGCATTGGCTCATCCATAAAATCTTCTTGAATTGGAGTTTCAAGATATTCGGTAATCCACCCTTTTCTCGGATCGTCTTCCATGTGAGCTTCTTGCACAGACTTGGCCACATCTGCTACTTGTCTTGGTAGAGTCAACGGTTCTCCCTGTTCACAATAGTGCTTAGCTTCTGCCCATACTTGACCCACTATCTCATCAGATAAGTAGGGCGATTCCGGATTTTCCTGGTCGTAAAAGATGTTTTTCGTCGCCCGTTCTGGCTCCACGCTAACTGGCCAAAATCGACGGTTTCCTGTTTGGTCTTTTAAGAAATCAAAATTGTTTGTTGTTCCAAAGAATATACACTTTCTTGGAAACTCTGATACTACTCTGTCAAACGCTACACGATACATGTCTGTTGTTTTGGATGTGAACGCCTTTACTTCTTCTATTTCAGCCTTCTTCATTGCTGATAGCTCTCCAAATTCAAATATCCAAGAGTTTTGTAGATATTCTCCAGCTTCCTTACTTTCAAAACTTTTTAAGGAGTCTGAGAACCATTGTCGTCCCATTTTAGCCAAAATCGTACTTTTACCGCATCCTTGTGGTCCAACAAGAACTAACATTTCATCAAACTTGGTGCCAGGTTCGTAAATTCTCACTACCCCGGCCATAAACATTTTTCGAGTAACCGTACGGGTGTAATCACTATCTGTTGCACCTAAGTAATCAATAAATAGCGTGTCTAAACGCTTAACACCATCCCATTCAAACGACTCTAAATAGTCATGAATAGGATGAAAAGCATTCTGACGGGTAACATGGGTAAAAGCATCACGAATAATATTAGCTGATTTAATGTCATATCCTTTTCCAAGAAAGTGCCTTAATTCTGCATCATCAGAACCTAACCACGGTTCATGTGATTGAAAGGGAGCTTTTTTGCGCCAGGGTAAATCATTAAGAACTACTTCTCGGTTTTTGAAAGCGTCATAGGCTAAAGTATTTTTCAAAGGTCCATTTGATAGTAAAAGCTCTACATTTCCCGCATTGCTCACTAGATTTCCTTTATTCGTGTAGACTAGTTTTTCTTTCCAAGCATCTGGATCTTGGTCTTCCTCTATTTCACTTTGAAAATCTTCATCAATACTTGCCGCCCTTCTATCTACTAGAGTCCGTTTAATTTCCGGTAGCTTATAGATAAATTCCTGCATGGCCACATAAGAAGGGTATTTATTACCGGGCGTATTTTTCTTCACGTTGTCGTCCATATCCCCGAATTTATGAAGGCGAACCAGGTCAAATAGGTTTTTACTGTGACCGTCTGCAGCTGGGTCACTATCCTGGTGGCTATATGCTAAAGCCTGATCCGGAAATACCTCGAGACCATTTGCAGAAGAACCGTGTAAATACGTATACCGATTTTCCATAGAACCCTGTTCATACTGATCAGATAGAAATGCTTCGATGCCCTCCTCAATGCTATAAGTCTGACAGAATAAACCTACTACACCATGCTTTTGCGTTGGGTCTTGCTGTTTCTTTCCGTTTTCTAATGGCGCTTTACTTTCTGATTCGTGTCGTGGCCATTCAGCTATGTCTGCCCAATCGATATACTCGTCAAGTATGCTCTCAACGTCTAGAGGCTCTCCTGCAGCTACTTCAAAGACTGGATCTGCATCCTTAGAACAACTAGGGAAATACATGAGTCTATGTAGCTGAAACGTAGTGTGATCGAAATAAGTCATGCCGATGTTTTCTGCCAATTTACGGCTTACTGCTGCATACTCATCAGGAGTCATTTCACGATTAGCTGGGACTACTAAACGAAACTTCTGCCTATTCGGTCGATGACTATGTGTGCTATAAATCAGATAGCTAGTACCACCAAGCATAAGGTCAACATCTATCATAAAATCATCGGTAGCATAGTCAGCATCTAGTGTGATTAACCAACGGCTCTCAATATTGACTTTTTTCCGTCTACCACTTCGAATGAGCCCGCCTACAAAGGCAGGTCCATCCTTAATGGCTCCTTGCTTTAATTTGGAGAGTTTGTCGTATTCGGCCATCGTCTCATTTGTTCGACGTAGCTTTAACGTATCGATAAATTCTGGCCATTCTAGATAATCCACTGTCCAGTTTTTATCTGATCGATTACGGCCAAAGGATATTTCTAACACAGGCCACCCTCCTTTCTATGCTGATAGATTCCTATTCCTCTTACGACGTTTTAACTTTTCAAGTACGAATGCTTCTATGAAAGCAGCAACTTCTTTGGTCATGTTACAATTTCTAAAGCCACGGCATTGAATCACCCTATTCTGTTGAATTTCTACAGTAAAATAGGATTTATTAGGCGCATCATTCTTTCGAATAACATAAATGTCTGTATCACCTTCTGCATAGCGTTTCGCATACTGGCCAACACAATGTTTAAGTGCCTTACCCTCGTCAAATAGTTCTATGCTAGATGCTGCAGGTCTTATATGCAGTCTGCCTTGCGTAAACGAGTGTCTTTCTAAAGATGGAAGACGCTTCTTAATCTGTTCATTTACCTTTTCATCCACTTTAATTTTTATCCGCCGAGAGGTATCCTCGTGAGCCTTCTGCAAATTGTTTGGATATTTTATATGATCCTTCGTTACATCAAGTCCAAGTTCTTCTGCTTCTTGCCAATAATCTCGTAAATCTCTGATTATAGAAGAAGTTGAATGATATGCTAGTAGAGATTTTGAACGCTGCTTTAACGCATATTTCGTTACAAAATCTAGTGGCTCATGTAGCTTTATAGCTTCCTCTATAAACAGATCATCTAGTAAATCTGCTGTTTCAAATGATACGGATAAACCATGCTTTTTTAGAGTTTGGTACACATAGAGTAATTCAGGACGAGGAATAACTCGTTCACGTTTAAGCTGTTTTAGCTCCGATTTGGATAGCCGAATTACTTTTTCAAGCGTCTTCCCATTCCAGTTAATCGTCCCGTAAGTTCTAAGCCCTGTTAACTTCGCCTCAATGAATTTCCGGAAACCGATCTTCGTTAAATACTCAATGCAAGAATACCTTGCAGCTAAAGCAAAGAAATGAACAAGATCTTCTCTGCCATATAGATTTTTATAACTCTCCCACGTACTATATTGAAAAGGCGTATTTTGAACTGTAGTTGCCACATTCTCATGAGAGATGAATGTGCCCTTATATTGCATTAATCCTGTTGACTCAGAACGAATCTTCTTTAACTTAGACCATACATCTCTCCAGCCGATATACACCCTCTGTTCGCTGTATCCAGGTTCAAAAAGATACATGGAAACCTTTCTAAACATGGTTTTTACGTTCCTATAATCTTCATAATCTCGGCAAACGTGAAGTCCCATTGCGACAATTGCTTGAGAATCCACTTGAGATTTTTCATACCAAACAACGTAGGCATCCGTAAATAAATTCTTACGACCTCGGCCAGCACTCTTAACCACAACTGGGGAAGCACAATGTTGACAGGTCCAAGTTTCGTTATGTTTCAACGGTTGAAGTTGGTCAATCATATAATCTTTCTCACAGTGGGAGCAGTATCCACGCTGAATGCCTTTCACGGTTTTAACAAAGACATATCGACTTTCGTAAAAAACAATGTCCCTTACATAATCAACCAGCTCTTGACTAACTTCTTTTGGGAAATGTGCAAGAAATTCAGGATCTAGTGACATGTTTTCAACCTCCCAACGTCACATTAAATACAAGATCAGTTTCTGTCGACTCTTGATTAGCTGGCACAGTCGGCGTGACTGCCTTAGGATTCCCGGCAATTTCAAAGTAATCGAAAACAGTTGCAAATCCTTCTTCATCTGTTAACACGGCCATGTTTCCGACTTTTTTCTTTTCTGCTTCTTTGCGCATACTGGCTAGACTGCCCTTAATCGTTTTACTTTTCACTAATATTTTTTCTGCTTCTTCCGGATTATGAGTAAGATGGTCCAATAAAAATTGGCCAATTAATTTTACATATGGGTTGTTATCTTTCTTCATTTCATCCTTTATCTTTGTCTGTGCTTTCTTTAACATGAGATCATCTCCTATGTTTAGTCACACCCAATCAACGTAGGTGAATGTTTCTGGTCTATTAAAATACGTGAAAACTGTTTGAATAAGATCCCCGTCTTCATTTTGTTCATGCACCACTAATACGTATATTTTCATAGGCATTAATCCTTTATATAGTAGTCGGTTTCAAAGGCGTCAGCTGTTAACGGTAACCCTTTCGCCCATTTAATTGGTTGACCCATAATTTCCATTACTTCATCCAGACTACCTTCGTCATTCGGTACATCCAGTACAACTTCATCATGAACATGCATGACAGTTTTATATCCGGCTTCTTCTAAGTTGATAATAGAAATGCCCAGACAGTCTCTTGCAATAGCCTGAATGATGTTCTCCACCAGTTTGCCACCGTATGTGCCTATACGTTCCATTCCTCTCCCACCTGGTCCTTCATATGTGAGCTCATCTTTCCCCTCAAATTTCTGGTGTGGCTCGATTTTCGGTCTTACATAAGCTAGTTTTCTTCCAGATGGCAACTGAATGAAAAGCGTCCCAGATTCATAGATGAAGTTGACATCTTTCGGACCTTTCACTGTCGTCTTACCTCTAACCGCCTGCAATGCATTCGCTTCTGTGTCGTACCATAGCTGTTTAATTTTCGGGTTAGCATCACGCCAGGTTCTCACCAGTTCAGGTAGTTCCTCTTCATCAATCCCCATATCCAACGCACCCATTTGAATCAGTGCCCCAGGTCCACCTTGATAGCCAAGAGCCAATTCCGAAACTTTTCCTTTTTGACGTAAAGGGCTGCCTTTATCGATTTCATCAATCGGTACGTTAAACATGGTAGATGCAGAAGCCTCATAGATTTTACCGTGACTGTTAAATACATCTAAACGCCACTGCTCCCCTGCCAACCATGCAATGACTCGTGCTTCGATAGCGGAAAAGTCAGATACAATAAAGCGTCCTCCGGGTGTCGGTGTGAAAGCTGGGCGTAACAGCTGAGACAACGTATCTGGTACATCACCGTAGAGGATTTCCAATAGTTCAAAATCCCCTTGCTTTAATATCTCCCTCGCTAGACTTAAATCTTTCAATTCATTTTTACGAAGATTATGAATTTGTACCAAACGTCCTGCCCACCGACCTGTCCGATTGGCACCATAAAACTGAAGGATACCTCGTATACGGCTATCACTACATACAGAACGTTTCATAGTTGCGTATTTTGTAACAGACGTCCTGGCCAATTCTTGACGAGTCTCCAAAGCTTCTTGTACAGCTGGATTATTCGCCTTTTTGATTAGCCCTGGTACCGTATCTTTGGTTAAGCTTTTTACCTCTTCACCGGTTTGTTCCTTTATCCATTTTTTCAATTGGGGAAGGCTATTCGGATTATCCAACCCCGTTATCTCTGCAGCTCGATTCAGCAGGCGATCTTTATATTGCTTATCACAAGCAATGGCTTGCTTAACTAAATCTTGATCAAGATAAACACCACGATCGTTGATGTGCTGATCAACTTGCCACAATCTATTCTCTTGTTCAGGTATCGGAAACTTTTCTAGCTTTTTGCGAATCTCTCGTTCTACCACCACATCTTGACGACAGTATTCAATGAATTGCTGCCATTTATCTTCATCATGATGTGGATAGTTCCTAGTACGCTTTCCATTTGCCTTTGTTGGTTTACAGGGTACGGAAAAATATTTAATTAGATTCTTACCCTTTTGATCTTTCTCTACATCCAGATTCATCGCTTTGGCCACGCCACCAAGGTGGTTGGGTAAACCTAAAGTTAGGGCATGAACAGAACTACACCGCCATTGTGCCGGATCCATTTCAAGGTCAAAATGCTTTGCAATACAAGTCCGTTCAAAATTGGCGTTGAATGCAGTTTTTATGACATTTGGATTTTCCAATGCTTCCATCACCTTGTCCGGAACATCTTCAAAATCTAGTAAGTCGATCACAGTAACTGGTTCATCTTCAAGAGCGTAAGCGAATAATAGAATTTCAAAGTCTGGATCTTCTACGTATCGATAAACACCTGATTTGATTAAATCTGTACCTGAATACGTCTCAATATCAATAGAAAGTATGTCGTTCATGAAAATACCTCCGAGCTCGTTTAATAGAAAGAGGGAGTAAAAACTCCCCCTGTTTCTTAGCTTAAAAAGTCGTCGTCATCGTCTCCATCATCTTCTAGATCGTCAAAGTCATCTTCTGCACGGCTACGGCCACCTAAGAAGTCCCCATCTTCCCATTTCTGAATGTTATTTAAACCTACGGCAACCCCTTTATTTCCGTTCGTATCGAAAGGATAAAAGTTGATGCTAACTCGAACGTAACAACCGCTGTACACTTCAGTCGTATCGATAATTTCTTGACGATGACGGTCCACAATGCCTGGTTTGTTCTTAGAAGATGCATTTAAGAAGTAGTGCTCTTCGTACGCTTCCCCTTTCTCGTCTGCTTCTTCGTCTCCATCACGAACTGGAGTATGGATGTTTTTAGGGATCTTTCCTCCCCATTTTTCGTTCTTGCCTAATTCTTTTGCCGCTTCAACAGCTGCTTTGATTTTTTTCATCGTGGTTTTATCGGTTTTTGGGATAAGAATGGAAGTGCTATACTTCTCAGCTCCCCCATTAATAGATTTGGGCTCCCAAATGTTCGCAAAGCTTAAACGTACCTTTCCTGTAATCACTTTTGTATCTGTATTTGTAACTGCCATATTAAAATCTCTCCTTTGTGTATTTAAATTTTGATTTATAATATAATCATCTTCGTAATAATCTTTGAAGATACTCACTTAAAATTCCTCACAATCTTCACAGCTCCTCGGATAACCCGGATCATCGCCGTCTAGTAGCTCACCGCAATGCTGGCAAATGTATCCTTCATGGATTAACTCAACAGTTTCTCCCATTACTTGAAATCCTCAGCCGCACTTGCTGCAGATGATAACGCTGGACGCTTGTCCGACTCTGGAGCAAGTTTTGGTTTTCCTGGCGGTTTGATGATAAAGTCTTTCAATAAGGTATCGAACTGTTTTTTACCTAACGCTTTCTGCATATCTGTGATGCCTTTGATTTCCGTAGGTTTATGAATCTCATCCTCACTGTAGCCTTCTAAGATTAATAGATCTTGGACGGCTTCTTTATCGGCATAGATACGGTTGCTTCTACCTTCAACAACCTTCCAACCAGGATAAGACACCCCATGTTTGTAGGCTTGATCTAGCGCATGTCCCTCGATATCAGACACCCATGATTTCAGCTCATCTGCCTTGGCCAAGACGTCGGCAATTTCAACAGGGCTTAGGAGCTCTGGCTCTTTAAATTCATGTTTGGCCAGTTCAAGATTTGCCTCCGCCCTCACTCGACATTCGGATCTTGCTTTACAAAAGCGACAGTGAGAGCCAGCTTCAAAAGTCTCACTACCTTGCGCTGCTTCCTCTGCCGTAGGCTTGACTACTTTTTCCGCCCACTTTAAAAGTTCATCTGCAGCTAACTCCTCCGTAGAAACACTGTCCAATCTTGGTTGAATGATCGTCATACGGACCGTTTCGATATCATAGAGCAAATCATATTCGTTGTACGCACCTAATCCATATAAACGCATTTGACTGTTGTTTTCTGCTGAAACAAGTACACCTTTGCCATACTTTAAATCGATGACCTCCATAACCCCATCAGCTATAACCAACACGTCGCCAGTTCCAAACCCTTCAGGCACCCACTGAGAAAAATCGAGACGTTGTTCTAAAAGCACCAAGGCGTCTTTCGTTTTTGCCTTAGCTTCGTTTACTCTCTCCACTACAAGATCTGTGTAGTTCTCACAGTGGTCAAGCATTTCTTGGCTGAAATACTCACCCTTCTTGTGTTTTTTCAATCGCCCGGAATACTGGCGCTTTGTTATTTCGCCAATCTTATACTGCAGCATGAGTTCCGATAATTCATGCGCTGCAGTTCCCTCTTCAGCAAATGACGTGGTGACATCTGGGTATTGACTTTCTAGCTTCACACTACCTGGACAAGCTAACCATCTACTAGAGCCAGATGCACTTAACTTAGCGTGTGCTCGCTCTGCATGGTTTTGGCTCATAGATTCTCCAACCTTTCTAAGTACTCGGCACGCTTTTCTTCTGGAATCTTTGAAATTGCATTCACACCTAGTTCACTAAGAAGTTCTTTGATTTCAGCTTTTTTACCAGACTTGGAGACTTCTGCCGTCTTAGCACGTATGTCTTCAATAGCAGGGACCTCAGTCTCTTGCTTCTCTTCTTTTTCCGGTTTCGGATCCTCTTTCTTAGACTTTTTATCTTCCTTAGGTGTCTCCTTCTTCGTTTCTTTCTTCGAATCAGACTTGTCCTTCTGTTTGACTGGCTTCGATTCAACTACTGGTGCAGACCCCAACGCATTTGCTAAATTATTTAAAGCACCCACTAATTCTGGTGCGTTTATATTCACTTCGACTTTCATTTATTTGACCTCCTGTGTTATGATAATGCTGAATATTCGTTTTAGACTCACTGATTGCCGTCAGTGGGTTTTTCTTCTAACTCTTCTAACTCACCAGAAACGCCATAGAACATTTCTAATAAATTTTCATAAGCAAGCCATTTCAGGTCATCAGATAGATTGATGAACTCTTCATTTGTTAATTCTTCAGGTGACTTACCAGTTTCATCTTCAAAACAGTTACCCACTTAACTCACCTCTCTTAAATAATTATTGCTATAATCAAAGCTATAACCAGTGCACCTGCAAAACTTCCTATCTTCACATCCTCACCTCCCTTCAATAATTAGCACCAATAGCAACTAAAACCATGGCGTCTGATTGTTTTTTCCTCCTTTAATTGCAATCTCCATTTACTAAACAAGGGTTAACACTTAGCTTTTGTACAGCAGGTAATTGGTTTTCGGATCCCTTAAAATCTTTCATATCTACCCCTAAAGCTATTAGATTTTTATAACCTTGTTTTCCAGTAGTTGAAGTTTTAATCGTATTATCAAGCTCTGTTTTAAGAGTTTTTAAATCTTCAATTTTACTTAATGTTGGCTTTAGATCTTTGCTTGCTTTATCAACTACAAATTTCATATGATACTTACCGTAATGAGCATTTTTTCTGATAGCACTCTTAATGTTAGATAGTTCATTGGTGTGAATTCTATCTCTAATTGAGGCGACACTACGTAAGTCTCTAACGCTATACTTTGGAGACCAAGAACCATAATCATTTTCGTTTTCCAAGAACGTTTCAAGCTCATCAGCAAGTTTGGTTAATGCTTTGTTAAAGTGGTTGATGTTCTTGGTATTCTCAAGCAATTTAGGCTTAACATTTGTTTCAATATAAGAGTCAAATTCTTCTCTAGCAGTATCCAGTTGTACCTTTATTTTCTTTTCAATAAAGTCGTATAAAGACTGTTTTGTTATTTTCATTTCAATATTTCTCCCTTCAATAATTAATAAGTAGAAACCAATTACCGAGTGCCACAACTGCAAACAACACTATATATGTCCAATCAGATTCTATGAGTCTGTTCAAAACCAATGCCTCCTGATGGCATCTTGTTTATTAATCTGTTCTAACAGGTCCTTTGCTTCCTCAGCAATCTGCTTATTTCTTTTCAGCCTGTCCAATTCATCTAGTGACCTAGCAATGTTGCTGTGATAAACTGCTGCCTTGGCAAATTCTCCTTTAAGCATTAATTCTATTGCGTTTGCCAAAAGATAGTTATAGCAATCTAGTTCTTTATCAGCTTGTTCCTGGTCTTTTGGTAGAAACATAGATAATTTTTCCATTACGATCTCCTTTCTTTTTCTCACTTCTGATAGAATATCTACTAGAAGGGAGGTTGTATGTTTGAAACTTAATCAAGATTGCGTTCGTTCAATTCTTCTTGAGTTAGAAGAACAGTTGACACTTAATGAAACTCTAGTTCTACAAGACCTTAAAGACTTTGAAACATTTAATAAGTTTGGTTACCAGACATCCGTTTATGCTTTATTGAAGTTAAAAGAAGCCGATTTTATTGATGGTCAAGTTCTACGCAGTGATGAAGAAATCATTGATATTGGTATTATCTCTATAACTTGGAGCGGTCACCTTTTTTTAGACAACATTCGAGATAAAGTTGTTTGGACTAAAGCAAAAGATAGCGTTAAGTCATTATCAAGTGTGTCTTTATCTATTCTCTCTAACGTTGCGACAAGTATTGTGAAGAATCAAATTGGATTAAAATAACTTGATCTCCACACCATCAATTAACACATAGACAAAATCTTTTTCATCCGGATAAGTTTTCTCAACGAAAGATGCTAATGAAATTAGATCGCCGTTGGTATCGATAGGTAATAATCTATTGATACCGTCTTTTTTTGAGTAAACAATTGGATATTTTCCCACCTTCACCTCACCCCCAAGTCCCGTTGATATAATATTTAAACCATTCACCGTTTTTGTAATAAACCTCAAAGCAACGTTCTGGGAAGTTGCGTTTAACTTTCTTAATGTTATCTAGACTATAATGCTTGCGTTCTTCAGTACCCATAGCTTGGTTGTGTGCTTCATGCGTATTTTTCAACATTTTAAGTTCATGCTCTTGTAAATGTTTAGCAGCTGGTATTTTTTTAGACATTTTGGTTCACCTTGCTTTCTGGGTCTAACCATTTTTCAATGCTTTCAATATCAAAAATTATTTTTGAACCAACTTTTTTGTGAGGAATTCTATTTTCTCTAACTAATCGATAGATAAAGGATTTTGACATCTTGTTGCCTGTATCTTCTAGGTATGTAACTAACCCTTTAACATCCGTTCGCTTCATTTTATCTAACCTCCTTTTCAAATATCAGTTTTTCTGATATTTCTAGGCAAAAAAATTTCTTCTATTCTTTTATTGAAGTATTTTGCTATGATGAATATTTCTTCGAGTTTAAAATCTGTTTCCCCACGTTCTTTTAATGCGTATGTTCTAGCATTTACTCCTAGAAGCTTAGCCATATCTTCTTGGCTGATTTTCTTAGACTTACGCAATTTAACTAGCTCCCAATGAACTACCATCTACTAACCCCCTTTTCTATCAGTGTGCTTTTATGATATATCAGTTTTTCTGATAAGTCAACGAAAAAAATCATAAATACTGATTATTTTTATTGAAATGTAAGAAATACTGATATATACTATCTTTAGTACAAATAGTATATAAACACATTTATATAGATGAATAGATGGAGGAAGACAAATTGGATATTAATAAGTATGTTGGAAGCAAAATTAGAGAATACAGAAAGAAAAAGGGTATGAACCAAACTGAATTAGGAAAAAAGCTAGGAGTTAAGCAGAATACAGTGGCTGGTTATGAAAAAGGCGAATGGGAAGTAAGTTACGACAATCTTTTTATACTTGCAGATATATTCGAAATCAGCATTGATGATTTATTCCCAGCAACTAAAACAGAAGAAAATCACTTACAAAAAGCTTTAGAAGTTTCAAAAGATAAGGAACTATCTACAGATGAAATGCATCTTATTAAAAAGATTACTGAAAAGGCCCTCGAACTTGAGGGCGATGATAGAAAGCAATTAATGAATAGCATTAAGCTTGCTGTTGATCTCTTTGAGAACATGGACAAGTGATTCATCTAAGTACTTTGTTTCACTTATTTTAATCAGTTTTGCTAGTAAAACAATATTCTTGATTTCTTCTTCTGTCATTACATCGCCGCCTTTTAGTAATATTAAACAAAATTTCATATAAAGAAGGTGTCTGTTTGGCTTATAAAGTCGGAAGATGCCTGCTTCGTGACCACCTTGAGAAATCGAAAATGACTCAACAAGAATTAGCAAATAGACTCAATGTTACGTTTCAACAAGTCAACAAATATGTTCTTGATAGACAGAAGATGTCCTTACAGGTTGCAAAGAACATTGCATCAATATTAAATTGTCATATCGATGATCTCTACGAATGGATTGAAGTAGGCTACAAAGAGTAGATATTTTATCTACTCACCGACTTAATACAGCCGAACAGCTTTATTTACTCATTTATTCCACATATTGGTAATATGTGCATTGGTAATTGTTACACCTTTTTAATAAATTTGTAACTTTCATGAAATTATTGTATCATGAACAGAACAAATGTTCTAGTAATTTTCACAAAAAAATCTATTGGAGGTATTAGATATGGCCAGCTTTAGAGAAATTTCTAAAGGAAAATACAAACTTACAGTTGAATTAGGATATGTTGGAGGAAAACGAAAAAAGAAAAATAAAACAGTAAATGCAAAAAATAAAACTGAAGCTGGTAAAATGCTGACACTTTTTGAAGCAGAGATTTTATCAAAGCAGTTGATTGATGAAACCAAACTGTCTGTAGAAGGTTTTTATGAACAGTGGTTAGAAAAGTTTGCTAAGGATCATTACGGGATCCGTACACTCCAGGAGACCAAAAACATATTTGAGAAACGTTTGCTTCCGGAATTTGGCCCAATGAAATTAAAAGATGTAAAGAAGATTCACATAGTTAACTTTTTTGATGATTTAAAGAAGAACGGGAAGCGTTTGGATGGTAAGAAAGGTTCTCTATCATCAAGTAGTATTAAAAACGTGTACAAGGCTTTAAATGCCTTATTTAAAGTTGCTGAAGGATGGGATCTAATTGATCGTAATCCATGTGAAAAAATCAATCTACCAGCAGTTAGACACAAAAAATCGGAAGTCTATTCATTAGAAGAGTCTCAACTGCTCTTTTCCAAATTAGAAAAAGAAGATACTATGTGGCAATTAATTGTACAAGTTGCCGCCGTTTTGGGAGCACGTGAAGGGGAAATAGCAGCATTGGAAGGAAAGCATCTCGACTTTGAAAATAATGCCATTACGATTGAACAAGCGTTAGTCATAGTCACAGGTGAAGGTTTAAAATTAAAATCAACCAAAACAGATCGTACACGTAAGGTATCCGTTCCAGAAGATTTAATGAAGGCACTTAAAAAGTTAAGAGCAATTAAATTAGAACATCAAGTGGAAATGAGTGATGATTTATGGAAGTGGCCAGGACATTTATTTTTATTTTCGGATGAATACGGACAACCACTCAGACCTGATAGCATTAGTCAAAGGTGGATCCGGTTTTTAGACAAAGAGGAAAACAAAGGATTAAAAAAGATACGGTTTCATGATTTAAGACACACATCAGCGACTTTATTAATTAATCAAGGTGTTCATGCCAAAATTATCCAGGAACGCCTAGGGCACTCTAAAATCAGTACTACAATGGATGTTTACGGCCATGTACTTCAACAAGCAGAAAAAAGTGCTGCAACACATTTTGAATCACTATTTAAAAAAGCTTAAAATGGTATCCTATTGGTATCTTTTTAAAATATACAGTTTCCCACGCAAAAATAAAAAACCTCATAAACTCGTTGTTTACAAGGCTTTTATTAGACGTCCCAGGAGAGATTCGAACTCCCGACCCACAGCTTAGAAGGCTGTTGCTCTATCCAGCTGAGCTACTGGGACATAAAAATATGTATGGAGCGGGTGAAGGGAATCGAACCCTCGTCATCAGCTTGGAAGGCTGAGGTTTTACCATTAAACTACACCCGCATATCATTACTATGTATGAAAAAACAATTGATTAATAGTTACTCCGTTTTTAACGGACAAGAATCATTATATAAACTTATACAGCTTTTGTCAATAGTTTCTAATAAATAATTTTAATTTCATCCATCCTTGGAGCAATGTCCAGGATGGATGCGTATTTTGTTTTATAATGTAAACTCATACTGCAGATTATGAACTAATTCACCTTCAGTTGTATAGTAACGTAATAAGATATTTTCTTTCTTTTCCCATTCCATTATAGCGTATGTTTTCTCTTTGCGAACCCGGGGCAATCGTATACTACCTGGGTTAATTAATAATTGATCTCCACGTTGTTCTGCCCCTGCGATATGTGTGTGGCCAAAGCATATAATTTGTGCTCCTAATTCCTCTGCACGGTATGATATATGCATGAGATTCGTTTTAACTTGATGTAAATGACCATGAACTATTAAAAAGGTTAAACCGCCTATAGTAAGTGTCTGTTCTTCTGGATAACGTATGTCATGATCGCAGTTTCCAATAACTGTATAAAATCCATCCATTTCGTTCTCATCCAAATCCAATTCAGAATCTCCACAATGAAATCGATAATCCACATTGTGACGTTGTTTAATCTTATCTAATTCTTCCGTTAATCCATGACTATCGCTTAATATAAGTACTTTTGTCATCGAATCCACCTTATTCCTTAATTAGTAATCCGTGTTGTGTCACTGTATCTTCTAGCTGAACAATTGCATTTCTACGATGACTAATTTGATTTTTTTTATCCGATGATAACTGTGCCATTGTTTGCTGATAACCTTTAGGTATAAAAATTGGATCATAACCAAAACCATTTTCACCATATTGGTTATCGGCAATTCTCCCCTCACAATACCCTGTATAAAAACGTGTTTTAGATCCTGGAGATGCAATAGCAAGAACGCAAACGAATCTAGCAGTACGTTTAGCTTCAGGAATACCACGTAATTCCGATAGCACTTTTTCCATATTTAATTGATCATCTTTATGTTCCCCGGCATACCTTGCAGAATAAACACCGGGTCTACCATCTAATGCATCAATCACTAAACCAGAATCATCTGCAAGTACAGGTAATGATAATATGGAAGCTATTTCTTCTGCTTTTAAGGCAGCATTTTCTTTAAATGTTTCACCTGTTTCTTCTACATCTGGAAGGTCTTCTAAGTCATTTAAAGAAAGTGCCTTTAAGTTATAGGGCTTAAAAAACTCCTTAAACTCATTAGCCTTCCCTTTATTTTTCGTAGCAATGATGATTTGCTTCATTTGCTTTCTCCTTTTGCTGTAACACTTTCTCCAATTCTATTGGTGATATCTCCAAGTACTTCACGCTGCTTCATAATAATTGTCTGTATTCCCTGTTCAGCTAATTGCAGCAGTTCATTTAACTGTTTCATACTAAATGTCGCTTCTTCTCCTGTCCCTTGAATTTCTACAAATTCACCGGTACCTGTCATAACTATATTCATATCGACATGAGCTTTGGAATCTTCCTCATAGTTTAAATCTAATATCTCCATGCCATCTGGCAATACCCCCACAGATATTGCGGCAAGAAAATCAGTAATTGGCATTTTGGATAAGACTTTCCGACGAAGTAAACTTTCGAAGGCTAACACTACAGCCACAAATGCACCAGTAATGGAAGCAGTTCTTGTTCCACCATCCGCCTGAATGACATCACAGTCCACCCATACAGTCCGTTCTCCAATGCTGTCTAAATCAACAACAGAGCGTAAAGCTCTACCAATTAAGCGTTGTATTTCCATTGTTCTACCACTAACTTTTCCTTTTGAAGATTCTCTTATATTCCTCTGTTCGGTTGCTCTTGGTAACATTGCATATTCAGCAGTTATCCATCCCTTACCTTGACCGCGCATAAACGGAGGAACTCTGTCTTCTATACTTGCATTACATATTACTTTAGTATTCCCTACTTGAATTAACACGGAACCCTCTGGATGCTGTAGAAAATTCGGTGTGATTGTAACAGGACGTAAGCTGTTACGATTACGTTGATCAGTTCTCATCATAACTCCTCCTTAGTTCAACCATTAGCTTAACATATTTTTTGTTAAAAGCACTATTGAAATACACATAAATTACAGAAGGAAACAAGTGTCACTTGGGATTCTCATATCCAATCTAATAGCAGTAAGATGTGTATATTAGAAATACGGACAATAAGCTACTTACAATCTCACCTGGTATATGATAAACTATTGTCACTCGACATAAGTAGATCTCCTCTCGTTATTCGAAATTGGTTTGGTGGCCAGTTTCTTTATAACGTTTGGAGATTTTTTATTACATTCCTTGTTTTCACATAGCCTGTGGTTTTACATGCACTAAAAAGAAACGTAGCGACTGGAGCGAGTCAATAGAGATAAAGGAATCACGGTCCGACGATGACTTATCGCAGGGCGATTCGTGAGGTCGCCTAGTTTCTGGGCAACTGGAGCTGGACGCGGCTCAACACGCGCCTATTTATCCACACGGATTTCCTAGACTATAAAAAAGAGGCTTATCAAAGCCTCTTTTAGCTATAACTTCTCTGTCGGTATAAACTGCTGTTTCGTTACTGGTTCCGTATAAGCCTCACCATTTTCATTGACTAGTTCCTCTACACTTTCCACGTTAACCTGAACAGCTTCCACCCCCTGTACATTTGTCAACGTTCGAACTAGCGTTTCCATTACCTCATCAGCGATTACGGATTTATCCTGTTCTTTAAGTATAGATTCATTAAAATGTAGTTGTAAAACTCCATCTTTTAATGAAGGTTTACTCGTCAATGCAGCTGAATCATTAAAGACTTGCTTTACATTTGATTGAATTCCTGGACCCTTCAGTAAGTTCTTAACGATAGCACTGAACTCATCTACTTCCTCAGATGGTTCTACATACTGTGTCACAGGAATGTAGTATCGATTTTCATCATGCTCCGTTGGATAGTACATTGTGACCGTTTTACTTTGCATGAAGTCAGAAACCCCAGTATCACTTACATTAATTCCATTTTCCCTGGAATACCCTTCACCAATTGGTGTTCCATTAACTGGCATCTCTTTTAATGCCATTCCATCCATTTGTAATTGAACTTCCTCTACATTCTCAAATTGCGTTAAGGTATATGTTACGGCTTCTAGAACTTTTGTTTCATCCTTCGCTTCATAGTTTGCAAATTCTTTCGAAAAGTTAACTACCATTGTGCCATCTTCCTGCAAATTAATGCCTAGAACTTCAGTTCCTTCTGGTAGAACTGCTTGAAATCCGTTAGGAAGTAACTGGGAAATCGGTCCACCCTTTACTAAATATTCTAAAACCTGTGTAGCTACTTTATTCGATTCAGGAGTTGGTAATTCCAATGTTTGAGACGCTACCATTCCATTTGCATCAATTAAATACAGATCACGTGCTATTGTCTCTGAGACGTTGTCTTCATCCTCACTCTGTTCATTAGCTTTTGCATCTGAATCTTCCAGATTATCAACGGGCTCTGCATTTTGTGGAGGATCGATCATTTCCTCCTCCAAGGACTGCTCACCTTGAAAACACCCGGATAATATAATGGACATTGTTACTGTACCCGCAATCAAAAAAATTCCGCGCTTCTGCATATCTTTCCCTCCTACGATGGTTTGTACTATTATATATACGAGCCCACTGCGAAAATAGACCAAGCAAAAATAAAAAAACAGGATTCTTAGCTTTAAGAATCCTGTAATTGATGGAGATATGCTTTTTCAATCGTTACCATTTGCAAGTAAGGCTCTTTAAAGATACTTTTGGATATTTCAATAAAAATTTCTAAGTCACCAGTGGTATAAAATTGGTGAACCGGATAAATATCATCTTTATTAAACAGTTGATGTACATCCAATATCGTACTCGTTTCCCTTGCCGTCTCCTCACTTGATGAGATAATTGTTATATGTTGTCCAATAACAGATTGGATAGTATCTTTAATTAACGGATAGTGCGTACATCCTAAGATCAACGTATCCATATTACTGTATTGTAATAATGGAGCTAACGTATCTTCAACAACTTCTATTGCCTGACTTCCTTCAAGTATCCCTTGTTCAACCATAGGTACGAACATGGGGCATGCTAGCGCATTAACCTCTAACTCGCTTTTAATATTTCTAAGTGCATTCGTATAAGCATGACTTCTAACAGTACCTTCTGTTCCAATAACACCAATATGATTATTTCTTGTAAATTTAATTGCTGCTCTTGCTCCAGGTTGAATAACACCAATTACCGGGATATCTAGTTCCTCTTTTAATGATTTTAATGTAAATGCAGTGGCCGTGTTACATGCGACAACAAGCATTTTTATATTTTTTTCCAGTAGAAAATCGACCATTTCCCACGTGAATTGCTTTACTTCTTCTTTTGATCTTGGTCCATAGGGACATCTAGCAGTATCACCTAAATAAATCAGCTTTTCTTTCGGTAGCTGCCTCATTAGTTCATGTGCTACGGTTAATCCCCCTACCCCAGAGTCAATGACCCCAATTGCCTGCTTCAACCATATCGCCTCTTCTTTGAAGTTTTATTTATCATCTATACTTATCATTTGCTCATGCAAGTATGAAAGTAATTCATGTAAGTCTTCCACTTGTTCTTCTGAAAAATTTTCAAGTACGTTGCCAAGATACTGCTGTCTCTTTTCAATCACCTCATGGATAATTGTTTTTCCTTTTTCAAGAACGTGAATACGTACTACTCTTCTGTCTTTAGCATCTCGTACTCTTTCAACAAGGTTATTATTTTCCATTCTATCTACTAAATCAGTTGTCGTGCTAAAAGCTAGACTAATCCGATTGGATAGTTCTCCGATCGTTAAATCCCCTTCCTCCAATAGCCATTGCAATGCAATGAACTGCGGAGAAGTAATTGGATAATTATTTAATATTTGTCGTCCCTTTTGTTTTATGATTCCTGAAATGTAGCGCATTCTTTTTTCAATCTTATTTATTGTATCTGTTGTTGCGTTTGATTTCAACATGTAACCTCCTAGAATTACTTCCCGTATATGACTATTTTACATAACGTACTGCAGTCCCGTAAAGTGATATTCATTTACAACCAAATAGGAAATAGTGCTACATTCATCCTATTCAAATCACGTGTATATTGATCGTTATTTTATTATAAGACATTCTGATTCCTATATTAAAATTTCTTTTAAATAAATCAATTACTACCACGACAAATGTACGCACCGTTTCCTTGATCCAACATAAGCTATAGTGACTAAATAATTTCCCTTCAATCTGCAGCTCTATTGACAGCAAGGAGGGGTTAACATTTGAAGGACAACGAGTATAAACCGAAGCAATTATTAACAAAACGTGAAAAAGAGGTTTTCGAGCTGTTAGTACAAGATAAAACAACAAAAGAAATTGCCCAGGAATTATTCATATCAGAAAAAACTGTCCGCAACCACATTTCAAATGCTATGCAAAAGCTAGGAGTTAAGGGGCGTTCACAGGCTGTAGTAGAGCTCCTTCGCATGGGGGAATTGAAGCTCTAATCAAATCGGCTTTCCTTATTGGAAAGCCGATTTAGGTTTGAGCATTTAATTTTTCACAAGCAATTCCTTCATTTCCTCTGGTAAAGAAACAGTTTCCCCCGTTTTTGGATTAATATATACTAATCTTCCCCGTCCTGTTAAGGCTATTTCTCCTTTCTCATTAAGAACCATATAATGCAGATCTAATGAGGTATTCCCGACATGGTTTGCTTTAACATAGACGTCAAAGGATTCATCAAAATACATTTGTTGTAAATAATCGCATTGTAAATCAGAAACAACAGGAATGGCTTCTGATTCTTTAATAAACATTCCCTTTGATTTTAAGAATTCAATTCTTGCTTCTTCAAAATAGATAAATGGTGATGTATTATTCACATGCCCAAATAAATCCGTCTCCGAAAAACGAACCTTAATCGGTATTGAGAAAGAAAACGTAGAACGCCAATGATCCATGTCTTCTATGTAAGCAATTCGCATCTCCCTTACCCCTTTCCATTTGTTAAACTTGTAAAAATGACCCCAGCCAATCTTGGCAGGGGCCATTTTATTTAACATTCATCATTAATGTGCATTGTCACTTCCAAAGAAGTTTTTAAATGCTTGAATATTTGTCGCACGGTTCATTGCTGCAATTGATGTTGTAAGCGGAATACCCTTCGGACATACTTGCACACAGTTTTGTGAGTTCCCGCAACCGTCAATTCCGCCATCTTCCATTAAACCGTTTAATCGTTCACTTGCATTCATTTCTCCAGTTGGATGAGCATTAAACAAGCGAGCTTGAGACAATGCTGCTGGACCAATGAAGTTAGATTTATCGTTTACATTCGGACAGGCTTCTAAACAAACACCACAACTCATACATTTAGATAATTCATAAGCCCATTGCCGCTTCTTCTCAGGCATCCTTGGTCCTGGTCCCAAATCATGTGTTCCGTCAATTGGAATCCAAGCTTTTACTTGTTTTAATGCATCAAACATACGTTCACGGTCAACGATTAGATCACGAACTACCGGAAACGTAGACATCGGTTCCAAACGGATAGGCTGCTCCAATTGATCTACTAGTGCGGCACATGACTGTCTAGCTGTTCCATTAATCACCATAGAACAAGCACCACATACTTCTTCTAAACAGTTCATATCCCATTGTACTGGTGATGTTTTCTTCCCATCAGCAGTAACTGGATTTTGACGAATTTCCATTAATCCAGAAATAACGTTCATATTTTTTTTGTAAGGAATGTTAAATGTTTCCTTATAAGGAGCAGAATCAGGGCCGGCTTGTCGAGTTATGATAAAAGTAACTGTCTTTTGTTCAGCCATTCTTACTTACTCCCTTCGCTTTTCTTTGTGTAATCACGTTTACGTGGTTTAATTAATGACACATCGACTTCTTCATACGTAATCTGAGGTGACTCAGTTTCTTTATCAAATTGAGCAATTGTCGTTTTTAACCATTCCTCATCATTTCGATCAGGGAATTCTGGTTTATAGTGGGCTCCACGACTTTCGTTACGGTTATATGCTCCTTGTGTAATAACTCGTGCTAAATGAAGCATATTTTTCAACTGACGAGTAAACATAACGCCTTGGTTGCTCCAACGCGATGTATCATTAATATTTATATTTTCCCACCGCTTAAGCAGTTCTTGAATTTTCTCATCTGTTTTTAATAACTTCTCATTGTCACGAACAACGGTAACATTATCTGTCATCCATTCACCAAGCTCTTTGTGAATTTGATAGGCATTTTCTTCCCCATCCATCTTCATTAGCTTTTCAAAGTCTTCTGTTGCCGCTTTGACATTAGACTCAAATAGTTCAGGCGATAAATCATCAACATGTTTATCTAACCCTTCAACGTATTTAATTGCATTCGGACCAGCAACTGAACCACCAAAAATGGCAGATAGTAAGGAGTTAGCCCCTAAACGGTTACCGCCGTGTTGTGAATAATCACATTCTCCAGCTGCAAATATTCCTGGAATGTTTGTCATCTGGTCATAATCTACCCATAGACCACCCATTGAATAATGAACTGCTGGGAATATCTTCATTGGAACTTTACGAGGGTCTTCACCGACAAATTTCTCATATATCTCAATAATACCGCCAAGCTTAATATCAAGTTCTTTCGGATCCTTATGGGATAAATCCAAATAAACCATATTTTCCCCGTTAATTCCTAGTTTTTGATTTACACAAACATCAAAAATTTCTCGGGTCGCAATATCACGTGGTACGAGGTTTCCGTAAGCTGGATATTTCTCCTCAAGAAAATACCAAGGCTCACCGTCTTTATACGTCCAAACTCGTCCACCCTCACCACGAGCAGATTCACTCATTAAACGTAATTTGTCATCTCCAGGAATGGCTGTTGGGTGAATTTGAATAAATTCACCATTTGCATATTTTGCTCCTTGTTGATACAAAATACTAGCAGCTGAACCTGTGTTAATAACGGAGTTCGTGGACTTACCAAAGATAATTCCAGGACCTCCAGTTGCGAATATCGTCGCATCAGATGGGAAGGCCTTAATTTCATGTGACTTAATGTCTTGCGCTACAATCCCTCTTCCAACACCTTCTTCATCAATGACGGCATGAACGAACTCCCAATTTTCATATTTCGTTACAAGTCCTTCTACTTCATAGCGACGAACCTGCTCATCTAGCGCATACAATAATTGCTGTCCTGTAGTTGCCCCTGCATATGCTGTACGATGGTGCTGTGTTCCACCAAAACGTCGGAAATCTAGCAATCCTTCTGGCGTCCGGTTAAACATAACACCCATTCTATCTAGCATATGGATAATGCTTGGCGCTGCATCACACATCGCTTTAACAGGTGGTTGGTTCGCAAGAAAGTCACCACCATATACAGTATCATCAAAATGGATATAAGGAGAATCCCCTTCTCCCTTCGTATTTACTGCACCATTAATACCGCCTTGGGCACATACAGAGTGAGAGCGCTTTACAGGTACAATGGAGAATAAATCAACATTGACTCCTGCTTCGGCCGCTTTTATAGTTGCCATTAATCCAGCCAACCCTCCACCGACGATGGCTATTTTTCGATTACTCATAATAGATGCTCACTCCCTTGTTCTTTAGTTAAACTCCGTATGCAAATGTAATTAACGTTCTTACACCAACATAGCTCAATGCTAAAAACACTACGACCGTTGCATATGTAGCAATTTTTTGCGACTTCGGTGATTGCGTAATACCCCATGTCACGAAGAAGCTCCAAAGTCCGTTTGCGAAATGGAAAACAGTTGCTATTAATCCAATAATGTAGAACCAGAACATGAATGGGCTAGAAAGTATTCCTTCCATTAAGCTATAATCTGCTCCCTGAGAACCAATCTGAATTCTTGTTTCCCAAACGTGCCATACAATGTAGACAAAGGTAATAATTCCTGTTACACGTTGTAAGACGAACATCCAATTTCGGAAAAAACCATAGTTTTTCGTATTGCTTCGTGCTACAAATACAATATAAACCCCTAGAATAGCATGAAACAAGATAGGCAGGTAAATGACTACGAATTCCAATAAGAGTCGAAATGGTAAACCGTGCATAAAGTCTGCTGCCTTGTTAAAGTTTTCTTCACCATACACAGCAAAATGATTCACCACTAAGTGCTGAACCAAAAATATTCCAATTGGAATTACGCCTAGTAACGAGTGTAATCTTCTAGTTAGAAATTCACGATGCTCTGCCAATGTGTTACCCCCCTTTAGTTTAATCAATGTTAGTTTCATTTTTATCACATCACATCAACCTAATTAGAAAAGCTTGGCGCATTGCCAAGACTGATGGTGAAAAGTCTATGTTTAGATATACTTTTCTTTACTGTTTCACAGCGTGTAAAATAATAAAAATTGATGAGGTTGATAATGTACAATTTGTGACATGTTTATTGTACTTCTATCTCCATAAAGCGTCAAGAAAACGGTACCTAAAAATGAAGAATTATGTATATCCATAATATGAACTAAAAACTGAATCAATTTCCTTTGTATACTTGCGAAATCGGTACAATATATAGATAATAATAGTAGTAGCTATGAAGTACATAATTCGTTAGTCTTTTAAGCTATGATTTAGAGAGGATGACATTCATGACAAACAAAACTGACACAACGATTACCGTTTCCCAGATGGAAGAATTACATACGGCAGGTGCCGGTTATGATATTCTACGCTACGTAGGTTTACCAGAATTATTAGGAAGAGAATCTCATACTCTCTTATATTTCATGGGAAGAAAACTAGCACGGAAGTTTGAATTAAGTACAATGGGAGATATTTTCATTATTTTTGAAAATTTAGGTTGGGGACAATTGGAACTAGTTAAAAACAAAAAGAAAGAAATGGTGTTTCAGTTAATGTCGGATTCAATTGTTCAACGATTAAAGGCACCATTTGAAGCTGACTTTCGATTAGAGGCTGGCTTTTTAGCCGAAGCATTGCAAATGACAGAAAACTGTGATTGTGAATGTGTCGAATCCGTTCATTCACGCATTCACCAGGTAGAATTTACAGCTGTGCTAAGCAGATAGTAAAAGAGGTTGTCTCAAGAGTCTATTTTTTGAGAGGTCTTTCTATGTTTGTAAATAACGAATGTTTATACTTCGGAATATAGCGTTTGTCAACATGGCAAATAGTAGCAGCAAAGGGCCGAACAGATTTAAAATTCTAGTTCGGCTTTTGCTTTAGCTAAGATATATGCTTGCTCCAGACGCAAATTATGTTTTAGGACGATTTTGGGACAATTCTTCTTCATTTTCTGGGCTATTTAAATAAGTAATGATTTCATTTGCTGTATTCTTTGGTATGCCTAGCTTAGTAAATTCCTTTATCTCTGCCTTTTTAATTTCAGTAATCGATTTAAAATGCGTTAAGAGCAGCTTTCTCCTTTTTTCACCAATACCTGGGATTTTATCTAATTCTGACTGAAACACATTTTTCCCACGTAACTGTCTATGAAAAGAGATAGCAAAACGATGTACTTCTTCCTGTACTCTCTGAACAAGATAAAATTCCTGTGATTTCCTATCCAATGGTACGACAACTGGTGGTACACCGTATAATAATTCACTGGTTTTATGCTTATCATCCTTTGCTAAACCGCATAAAGGAATATCAAGTCCAAGTTCATTTTCGAGAACGTCTAGTGCCGCGCTCATTTGACCTTTCCCTCCATCAACGATGATCAGGTCTGGTAATGGTAGGTTTTCTTTCAAGACCCTCGTATATCTTCGACGGATAACCTCTCGCATCGTTTCATAGTCATCTGGCCCCTCAACATCTCGAATCTTATATTTTCTATATTCTTTCTTATTTGGTTTTCCATCAATGAAAACAACCATGGCAGATACTGGATCTGTACCTTGTATATTGGAATTATCGAATGCTTCTATTCGATGGGGTGTTTCAATATTTAGTCGTTCGCCTAAATGCTCTACTGCAACAATTGTCCGTTCTTCATCCCTTTCGATGATCGAAAATTTTTCCTTCAACGAAATTTTTGCATTCTCAGTAGCGAGTTCAACTAACTCTTTTTTTCGCCCCCGATAGGGTGTATGAACATCAATATCCAAAAGATCCTTCAGTAAGTCTACATTTGTGCCCAATGGTACAAGAACTTGTTTTGGCTTCGGATGATTCTGATGTAGATAGAACCTACCAATATAGCTAATAAATGTTTCCTCTGCCTCGTCAAAGAAAGGAAATACGGCAACATCACGTTCTATTAATTTCCCCTGCCTAATAAAGAATACTTGAATACACATCCACCCTTTATCAAAGCTATAACCAAATATATCCCGATCAGTCTGGTCATTCATGGTCATCTTCTGTTGCTCCATGACAGATTCAATATGTTGTATTTGGTCCCTCAATTCCTTAGCCCTCTCAAAATTTAACTGTTCACTTGCCTCATACATTTTCTGTGATAAATCACGTTTAATGGATGTATAACCGCCGTGTAAAAAGGAGGATACATTCTGAACAATCTCATCATATGCCTCTTTCGTCGGTGGTGTTTCACTACATGCAAAACATTGATCCATATGATAATAAAGACATGGGCGCCCCGGTGGATTATTACACTTTCTAAGCGGATAAAGTCGATCAAGTAATTTTTTGGTTTCTCTAGCAGCGATGACATTTGGGTAAGGTCCAAAATATTTCCCTTTATCTTTTTTAACTTTTCTTGTTATGAGCAAGCGTGGATGCCGTTCAGAAGTTATCTTTAGATATGGGTACGATTTATCATCCTTTAGCATGACATTGTATTTCGGATCGTATTTTTTTATTAAATTCATTTCTAAAATGAGTGCTTCGATTTCCGATGATGTTACAATATATTCAAAGCTTTCAATCTCTTGAACCAACCGCTGCGTCTTACGATCATTTGCTCCAGTAAAGTAGGAGCGAACCCTATTTTTTAAAAGCTTCGATTTGCCGACATATATCACCGTTTCATGCTTATCCTTCATAATGTAGCACCCTGGTTTAGCTGGGAGCACTGCAAGCTTTTCTTTAATTAACTGATTCATAAGTTCATCCAATCCCTTTAGAAAATCCCTTGTTACATCTGCAACAAGGGATTTATCAATTTCATACATTCTATTTATTAGTATACAATGTTTAGGCGTGTTTGTTAATTAAATCTACTAGAGCTTCTTTTGGTTGAAAACCGATAACTTGGTCAACAACATTTCCATCTTTAAATAGTAATAAAGTTGGTATGCTCATTACACCATATTTACCAGCAGTTTCTTGGTTTTCATCTACATCTAATTTAACAATTTGTACTTTGTCTTCCATTTCTCCATCAATTTCTTCAAGTACTGGTGCAATCATTTTACAAGGGCCACACCAAGGCGCCCAAAAATCTACTAGTACTAAACCCTCAGCAGTTTCTTTAGAAAAGTTTTGATCAGTTACATTTATAATCGCCATTATATTACTCCTCCTAATATGAAGCTTAATTCTTACGTTGAGTATATCATCGTTAGTATAACCTTACTAATAATTTGCTTATGCGTATATGAGTTATAAAAATTTCTTTTATTGCTGTTATTTAAAGCATTCACCTCACTGCCTTAAACTGCTGATATTAGTTGAGAAGCTACATGACCTAACTTCGTTTTTTCTTGCCCGCGGGAAGCGTCCTAACCATACTCATAACTTATAGCTAGCTTGATTACTCGGACAAGCAGCGAATGATATGTACATCTTCTTGCAACCTGAAATAGCAAAACATAACGAAGCCAATGATCCGTATGGTTTTTTCATTATTATTCTCACAACTCATCAAGCAATAAAAACACGAGCAGTGTCTAAATAAGATCGGTTAACCTGTCTTTTCGCATTATAAAAATAACTGCCGAGAATGACTACTCGACAGCTTAAAATATAACTATTACCATAGGTTTCATTAAAATTAGCTATTCGTTATTCCTTCTTGTAGCTTTTTCACTTCTTCAATTAATAATGGTATTACTTCAAATAAATCTCCAACAATGCCGTAGTCAGCTACATTGAAGATATTTGCTTCAGGGTCCTTATTAATAGCAACGATTACTTTAGAATTCGACATCCCCGCTAGATGTTGAATAGCCCCTGATATACCTACAGCAATGTATAGATCTGGTGTTACAACTTTACCAGTCTGCCCTATTTGCAATGAATAATCACAATACTCTGCATCACAAGCCCCGCGTGAAGCTCCTACCGCTCCACCTAATACTTCTGCCAATTCATAAAGTGGTTTAAATCCATCCTCACTCTTAACACCACGTCCACCTGCAACGATTACATTAGCTTCTGATAAATCAACACCTTCTGATGCTTTTCTTACCACATCTTTAATAACCGTGCGAATATCTGTAATGTCTAAATTCTTTGGCGTGATTTCTCCCGAACGTGCTTCATCCCGATTTAATGCAGGTATATTGTTTGGACGAATCGTAAAGAACGTGATACCATCCGTAATTATTTTCTTCTCAAATGCCTTACCTGAATATATTGGTCGAACGAACTGAATTTTATCCCCTTCAACCTCAATATCTACCGCATCAGAAATTAATCCTGTTTCTAATTTACTGGCAATTTTCGGGGTTAAATCCTTACCGATGGATGTGTGTCCCATTACAATACTTTTTGGCGACTCTTCATGAATAACAGCTAAAACCGCTTGCCCAAATCCTTCAGATGTATAGGCTGTTAAGCTATCATGAGAGATCGTTACGACACGATCAGCACCATAATAAATCATCTCTTTTCCTAGTTCCTCTAACTCACCAGACCCACAAATAACGCCGACTAATTCTGCTTCAGCATCTACCTTTTTTGCAGCTGCAATAGCTTCATAAGATACATTCCGTAATGAACCGTCTTTTGTTTCCCCAATTACTACTATTTTTTCACTCACGTAACTTTCTCCTCTCTGTCATAAGAAATTACAGTACTTTTGATTCATTCTTTAATAATGAAACCAATTCTACTACTTGCTCGTTAAGCTCACCTTCAAGCACTCGGCCAGCCTCTTTTTCAGGTGGTAAAAAGATATCAATAGTTTTTGTTTTCGGCTCTACATCATCTTCGTCTAAATCTAAATCATCAATTTCCAGTTCTTCTAATGGCTTCTTCTTGGCTTTCATAATACCTGGTAGTGACGGGTAACGTGGTTCATTTAGTCCTTGCTGACACGTTACTAAAACAGGAAGTGACGTCTCAATAATTTCCACATCACCCTCTACATCTTTTTCAATGTTTACGACCTCGCCATCAATTTTTAGACTAGTGATTGTTGTTACATAAGGAATACCCAACGCTTCCGCAAGGCGGGGACCAACTTGCCCGCTTGCTTCATCAATAGCCACATTTCCTGCTAAGATGAGATCTGCTTCTTTATCTTCAAAAAACGCTTCCAAAATTTTAGCAGTTGTATACTGATCCCCGCTCTCCAAATCATCCTCCGTATTAATTAATACCGCCTTATCTGCCCCCATTGCTAAAGCAGTCCTTAGTTGCTTTTCGGAATCCTCATCCCCAATAGTTACTACTGTAACTTCACCACCGTGTTCATCTCGTTGATTAATTGCTTCTTCTACCGCATATTCATCATAGGGATTAATGATAAATTCTGCTCCATCATCTTCGATTTGACCGTGAGAAACATTAATTTTTTCTTCCGTATCAAACGTCTTTTTTAATAATACGTAAATATTCATTTCATTTTCCTCCTTCAATCTACTTATCCTGGAAGTTTGGTTTGCGTTTTTCAACAAACGCCTGTACGCCTTCTTTTGCATCATCCGTTCCAAATATCTGTCCAAAAGCCTTTGCTTCTGCATCAACACCTGAAGCAAAGTTTCCAGTCTTGGCAAAAGGAATTAATTGCATAACATGATTAATCGTTGGTTTACTCTTAATAATTACCTTTTCTGCTAATTGTCTTACTTCCTGTTCTAACATATCCTCATCTACCACTTTATTTGCCAATCCTAAGGAATATGCTTCCTTACCACTAATTGGTTCACCACTTAAAATCATTTCATACGCCTTTGCTGTTCCAACATATTGTGGGAGTCGTTGTGTACCAGCAAATCCAGGAATAATTCCCAATGTTAACTCAGGTAGACCTAATTTTGCATTTTCAGTTACAATTCGCATGTGACAGGCCATGGATAATTCAAGTCCTCCCCCCAAAGCGGCTCCATGTATTGCCGCAATGACCGGTACAGAGAAATGCTCAATACGATCAAATAATTCCTGCCCTTTTTTTGCTAACAATTCATAATCAGAGGCTGCTTGTAATGAAGTAAATTCTTTAATATCAGCACCTGCTGAAAAGAATTTACCGTCTCCTCTAAGTATGATTGCTTTTACGCTAATATCCTCTTCGATCTGATCTAATCTAGTAGAAAGATCACGCAATAGAGTACTAGATAAAGCGTTTGCAGGAGGGCTTTTAATAGTTAAGTAAGCAATATGGTTAACTACCTCAAAATCTAATGTATTCATTAGTCCATCTCCCTTATCTTAAATTGTACACATCACTCTTTTGCTTACGAATTAGCAAGGCCTTCAGTCAATAGAGCATGAACTTCATATGCTTGTTTTACTAAGTCATACTTGCGTTCTTTCATCACCCAATTTGTAACCGTTTCATCTAGTGTACCAAAAATCATCTGACGAACAAGAGGTATATTCAAACTATTTCGGAAAACACCTTCCTTCATACCCTCTTCAATAATGGAATCAATTACTGTTAAATATGGCTTTAACACCTTATTAATTTCTAATCGTAATTCAGGATTTGATTGACGAAGTTCTAGCTGTGTTACAACTGCTAACTGTGGATTCTCTGCAAGTTGTGTAAAATGCATTTGAATTAATTCCAATAACTTTTTATTTGCATCTTGTTTGTCTTGAATGGATACAGTTATCTGATTAATAAATTGACCCATTTTTTCTTCAAATACTGAAATAAGTATGTCTTCCTTATTTTTAAAATATAAATAGATCGTCCCATCAGCTACACCAGCTTTTTTGGCAATCTTCGAAACCTGTGATGCATGATAACCGTTTTCTGCAATAACCTCAACGGCTGCTTCTATAATTTGTTTATACTTTGGTCTATTTTTATTCATGTTTCTCTCCTTACAACTGCACATAAAATGAATGATTATTCATTCATTATCTTAACTTCTTTTTAAAACGATGTCAATAGATAGCTTGTACAGTTTTCAGGAAAAAAAGAGCTAACGCTCAAATTGTTTTTATATCTTCTTTTTCAGCGACCTCTTCTTCCTCTACCAATTGTCTTCTTAATATTTTACCAACTGCTGTTTTCGGTAGTTCATCGCGGAATTCATATCTCTTTGGTACTTTATATGCTGCCAAATGCTTCCGACAATATGTGTTTAATTCAGCTTCTGTCAGTTTATAACCATCCTTTAAGACTACATAAGCCTTTACGGTTTCACCACGATATAGATCTGGAATACCGGCTACAACAGCTTCTTGTATCCCCTCATGCTCATATAAAACCTCTTCTACTTCTCGAGGATAAATATTATATCCACCAGCAATAATCATATCCTTTTTGCGATCAACAATGTAAAAATAACCATCTTCTGTTTGATATCCTAAGTCACCAGTAAATAACCATCCATCTTTCAGTACTTGATCCGTCTCCTCTTGATTATTCCAGTATCCCTTCATAATTTGTGGACCTTTAACGGCTATTTCACCGACTTCACCTATTTCAGCTTCATCCATCGTTTCCATGTTCAAAATTTTAGCATCTGTATCTGGCCATGGAACTCCGATACTTCCATTTCTACGCTCATGCCAAACAAAATTTGCATGAGTAACCGGTGAGGATTCTGTTAGACCATAGCCTTCCACAAGTTTCCCTCCAGTTACTTTTTCAAATTGCTCCTGAATCTCAGTGGGCAATGGCGCCGAACCGCTAATACACGCTTCTATAGAAGAAAGATCGTAATCTAATAAATTAGGGTGATTTAATAAACCTACATATATCGTTGGTGCACCGGGAAATAAAGTTGGTTTCTGTTTATGAATCGTTTTTAATACTTCACCAGCATCAAACTTTGGAAGGAGTATCATTTTTGCACCAATTAAAATGGAGTTATTCATTACTGCCGTCATTCCATATACATGGAAAAAAGGTAAGACGCCTAATACAATTTCTTCTCCTGGCTTTGTTTTGTAGATCCAAGCATCACACATTTCCACATTAGAGACTAAATTATAGTGAGTTAGCATAACCCCTTTAGGGTGGCCAGTTGTACCACCAGTGTATTGCAATAAAGCGAGATCTTCTATAGGATTAATTTCTACAGCTTCAAAAGAGCTCAGAGCTACATCCATAATATGTTCCCAAACATGCGTTTCTTCACTTTGCTCGACCTTAACCACCATATTATATTGTCTTTTTTGGATATACGGATAAATGAGGTTTTTAGGGAAAGGTAAATAATCTTTGATGCAAGCTACAATGGTATGTCTGATATCCGTGTTACCTTTTACATTGGTGACTCGAGGTAATAAAATATCTAAGCAAACGATGAAGGTAGCTCCAGAATCGATAAGCTGATACTGTAACTCTCTTTCTTTATAAAGTGGATTGGTTTGCACTACTATTCCGCCTGCCATTAGCGCACCGTAATAGCTTATAACGGATTGCGGACAGTTTGGAAGCATAATGGCAATCCTATCACCCTTTCTCATACCAAGGGACTGCAAGTAATTTGCCATTTGAGTTGCCTGCGTGTGTAGTTCCTTATAAGTCATCTCTTTTCCCATAAAATGAAGCGCTTTCTTTTTAGGGAATTGTTTAGCGCTTTTTTCTAAAAAAGCATATAATGGCTTTTCATCGTAAGCAATTCTAGTCTTTATTTCTGGTGGGTAATGCTGATGCCAGCTTTTTTCATATACCAAGCTCTTCTCCTCCTTTTACCTTATTTTATACCTATTATACCGATTAATTTCTAATTTTTAAATTTTTATATAAATTTTTTTCAAAAAAACTTGGCATCTCTGCCAAGTAAAGTAAATCTTTAGCAATACGGATTCGGCTAGCATCCATCAGCTGTAAACTTAATAGCTATATTAATTATATTAACCATATAATACCTACAATAATAAAACCAATTGCGACTGCAATTAAAATCTTAGCCAGTCTATCCAAAATCATGCAATTCTCCCCTTATCCTATGCTGGCACCAATTACATATGCCAATCCAATTGAAATCATCATCGATATAAACCCAACTGCCTTATTTCCGTTACCGATCTCTTCATCAACCTTAAGCATTGGTGTTAAAAATTCAAATATAAAATAACCAACTAAAAGAAGAAAGAATCCTAGCATTCCCCAGCCAATACTTATTAACAAGGTATCATTATGTTGAATAGAGTAACGGAAGATCGTTGCTATTCCAAAGATCTTCCCTCCAGTTGCCATCGCTACTGCAAAATTACCTTTTTTTATTTCTTCCCAATTCTTATATGACGTTACTATTTCAAAGATAGCCAAAAATACCAACGTACAAAGTATAACAACACTATATCGAGCCGCTGTCTCTACCACTATATTTTCCCAGAAACCTGACACCTTGAACATCCCTTCTCCTTATTTACAGGATTACTTAAGATTAATAATCGTAACACTGCTACCGCCTTCCCCAGCTTCGCCAGGTCTAGCATCCGATATTCTTGGATGTTTTTTAACAAATTCCAATACACCTTTTCGTAGCGCTCCAGTACCTTTTCCATGAATAATCGAGACCTTTGGATATCCAGCGAGTAGTGCGTCATCAATATATTTCTCAAGCCTTAACAATGCATCCTCAAACCTTTCTCCTCGCAGGTCTAATTCCGTTTTCACATGGTAATTCGAACCCTTTATGGTAGTTAGCGGTTTTTCAATGGTTTGATTCTGCTTTCCAATAAATTGCAAATCATTACGATCAACCTTCACTTTCATTATACCAACTTGAACTAGATACTCCTTATCATTTACTTTTTCAAGTACCGTCCCTTTTTGGTTGATCGTTAACAATTTTATTTCATCACCGGAACGAAGTTCTTTTTTCCCTTTTTTCTCTTTTGGTTGTTGCTTTTCTTTTGTAGTCAGGTTGGGCTTGGCAGAATCTAACATTTTTCTTGCTTCAATCCATTCATGTTCTTTCCATTCTGCTTCAGTCCGCATATTTCTGATCTCACTTACAATCATTTCAGCTTCTTCCCGCGCCTGCTTAATAGCTTTATCAGCTTTTTCCTCTGCTCTCTCGTATAGACCTTCTCGCTTCTCTTCAAATTCCGCCCATGCTCTTTGTAAATCATGATGCAAATCTGTCGCTTCTTGTAATAGTTCATGCGCTTTTGCATAATCTTTCTCCGTATTTATTTGGGATTTTTCCAATGAAGCGATCATATTTTCTACACTTTTGGAATCTACACCAACATGCCCTTGGGCCTGCTCGATAACATGATTACTAAGTCCAATTCTTCTAGATATTTCAAATGCATTACTCCTACCAGGAACGCCTAATAATAGACGATAGGTCGGCTGTAGTGTTTGAACATCAAACTCCACAGAAGCGTTAACGACGTGTTCTCGGTTATAACCATAGGCCTTTAATTCGGGATAATGTGTCGTAGCAATGACACGAGCATTCCTCGCTATAACCTCATCTAGAATAGCCATAGCAAGCGCTGCTCCTTCTTGAGGGTCAGTACCAGCACCTAGCTCATCAAATAATACGAGTGTCTGATCATCAACGTGCTGTAAAATATCGACTATATTTGTCATGTGTGAAGAAAATGTACTTAAATTCTGTTCGATAGATTGTTCATCACCAATATCTGCAAATACATGCTTAAAAACCGCAAGTTCACACCCATCTAAAGCCGGAATCTGTAATCCTGATTGAGCCATTAGCGTGCATAGACCAATCATTTTTAGTGTGACTGTCTTCCCACCAGTATTCGGTCCAGTAATAACTATAGAAGTATAAGATTCGCCAATTTCTATATCATTTGCAACAACTTCGTTGATATCAATTAATGGATGTCGTGCTTGTTGCATCTTAATAATGCCGTTATTATTCATGTTTGGCTTCGCAGCTTTCATGGATTGACCTAGTTTCGCTCGAGCAAACATAAAATCAATTTTCCCAAGCACACGAACATTTTCTTGTAAAAATGCCTCTTCATTAGCAATATGCGCACTTAATTCTCTTAAAATACGATCGATTTCTTGTTTTTCGTTCATTATTGCTTCCTGCAACTGATTGTTTAAGTCAACTACTGCTTTAGGTTCCATAAACAACGTTTGCCCTGAAGCAGATTGATCATGAACAATTCCACCAATTGCACCTCGATATTCTTGTTTTACAGGAAGTACATAGCGATCGTTACGAATGGTAATAATTGTATCTGATAACATACTACTCTTCGTTTTTGTATAGCTATCTAATTTCTCTCTAACTCTACTTTCATTCGTACGAATAGATGAGCGAATCCCTCGAAGTTTTTGGGAGGCACTATCCATTACGTGTCCATGGTCGTCGATGCAGCTTTTAATATGTCGTTCCAGATCTCTTAATGGACTGATATGTTCCACAAGCTCCTTTAGGATAGGGAATGCTTCCTCTAGCTTACTTATAAAATCTTTGACACGTCTACCACCGTAAATTGTACTAGCTACATCCATACATTCGTTGGTAGAGAGGACGCCTCCTATTACGCTTCGTTTTAAACTAGCGCGTATGTCAAAGATCCCTCCTAAAGGAATCGTTTTATCTAGGCGTTGTATATGCATCGCCTCATCGGTTTCATTCTGTAATTGCAGCACTTCGTCCATATTGGTTGATGGTTCAAGTTTTTGGGACAAATCTTTCCCCACTGTTGTTTCCGCTTTACTTGTTAAACGTTCAATAATCTTTTGAAATTCAAGTGTACGGAAAATGCGTTCATTCATCTCTATTTCTCCTTTAAAATACTCTACTCCATAGGTTAAATTCTATTTATTGCGATTAAAAAACGCTATAAGATCTTCCTTGGACCATGTATTCATTACTGTTTCTTTTTGGATCCAGCCTTTTCTAGCAACCCCGACACCATACTTCATATGCTCTAGCATTTGATAGTTATGTGCATCGGTATTGATCGCCAACGTTACGCCTTCCTCCTGCGCTTTGCGTGCCCATTCATCCGAAAGATCTAGACGGTTAGGATTTGCATTAATCTCTAATGCTGTATTCGTTTCTTTTGCTTTACGAATCAGTCTTTCTACATTCACATTGTATCCCTTACGTTTGCCGATGAGTCTTCCTGTCGGATGAGCAATTAGTGATACATATGGATTTTCGAGAGCTTTTTCAAGTCGGTACATTATTTTTTCTTCCGTTTGATTGAAGCTCGAATGAATAGCGCCTATGACATAATCCATTTCATGTAAAAAATCATTTGTAAAATCAAGATGACCATCAGGTAAGATATCCATTTCTACTCCAGAAAAGATATGTATATCATCATATTTTTCATTCAGCTTAGCTATTTCCTCTCGCTGTTCTCTTAAGCGATGCTCGTCTAAACCATTTGCAACCTTCAGATATTTGGAATGATCCGTTATAGCTATAAAGGAATATCCTTTTTTCCTTGCTTGATTAACCATTTCATCCAATGATTGCGCTCCATCACTCCAAGTTGTATGCATATGAAGATCACCATTGATATCATCTAATGTAAGCAATGGATATTCGCTTGTAAATGCTTCTGTTTCACCAGTATTTTCTCTGATTTCTGGTGGGATATAGGTTAAACCAAAGTGATTAAAAAATTCCTCTTCTGTATTAAAAGTTAACGTCTTACCGGTATCTTCTATTTCAATGCCATATTCATTAATCTTTTCTCCACGGGATTTCGCAAGCTGACGCATCGCTACATTATGATCTTTAGAGCCAGTAAAATGATGTAAGGTAGATGCAAATTCTTCCTTTTTTACGATACGAAAGTCAACATTGACATCATACACATCTTCTAAAACGACAGATACTTTTGTATCTCCTTTAGCGATAGTATCTTTAATGGCATCCATTTCCAATAAAGCATCTCTCACCTTTTCCGGCGCATCGGTTGCCACAATAAAATCTAGATCTTTAACCGTCGTTCTCATTCTTCGTAGGCTCCCGGCTCTAGAATATCTATCTATGTCAGCTATTCGAGCTAGATAAGCTTCGATCTTTTCCGCAATTGGTAACATAAATGCAATAGGTAAGCGTTCTGGGCGTTTTCCAGACTCCTCAAGAGCAATTAGTATTTTTTCCGCAGATTTCTTACCAAATCCCGCTAACTGTTCAACTTGACCACTTTCAACTGTCTGCTTTAAAGAATTAGCATCTGTAACAGCTAATTCCTGATACAGCTTAGCTAGCTTTTTACCACCAAGCCCTGGTAATTGCAGTAAAGGAATTAATCCTGCCGGTATCTCTTCTTCGAGATCCTGTAATGTAGCCGAATGGCCACTTTGTATATATTCCTCTATAACAGAACCTGTACCTTTACCAATTCCTTTAATTTTTGTGAAATCATCGATAGCTGCTAACGAACGATCATCTCTTTCCAAAGCTTGCGCAGCCTTACGATATGCACTTATTTTAAATGGGTTTTCGCCTTTCAGCTCCATATAAGTAGCGATTTTTTCCATTAATTTAATTACATCTTTTTTATTTATTGTCATGCTATATCACCTATTTCATTTCTTATCTTAAAAAGACTGATCCTCTACAACATTATTGTAAATTACATACAATATATACCTGTTGAAATGAACCAGTCTTTTCTACTATCGATCATTTTTGAAGCATTTCAGCCATTTGCGTAAACCATAATTCTTTTACCTTCTCTGAAAAATACGGTGTATGTTCAATCATAAATAATGCTATAGATGAGTCATTAATCCAAGTCTGAACTTGGACAACAGGCACTAAAGCCGCGATATAAATTAAAATAAAAAGTAATAAATAGATTTCAACAAACCCAAGAATTCCACCCAAAAGTTTATTTACGGAATGTAAGATTGGCAATGAAGCAACAAAATCTAACATGGATGCAATAATTTGCAGGATAATCTTAACAGCAATAAAGATAATTACAAATGCTATTGCATTATAAAATCCTTTTTCTAATGGAAGAGCTTGAAGAAAGGCTGCCCATTCTCCTCCTTCTCCAAGGTCAGGATAAGGAATCCAAAGTGATAACTTTGGCCCCAATTCATCATAATAGAATGCGGCTATAACAAATGCCGCTATAAAACTAATTAAATGAAAAAGTTGTAATATAAATCCCCTTTTCAGCCCGATTAGAAGGCCGAAAATTAATAATAGTAATAGTAATAAATCAATCATTAGTTATTTATCCTCTTTCTTTTTTATTGAACCTATAAGGGAAGCATAATCTGCTTTTAATTTTAAATAATCATTCATCGTATTTACTGCTGTTAGCACAGCTAACCTTGTCGTATCGAGTTGTCTATTTGATTCTTGGATTTCCTTCATTTTCTGATCGACTAAGCTCGCTACTAATTGGACGTGATTCTTTGGTTCATTACCAATTATAGTATATGTTTTATTATGTATCTCCACTGTTGTACGTGTTTTTTCATCTTGGGCCACGTTTTTACCCTCCCCCGACTAAGAAAAATTGTTCATCTTATCTTAACATGAAGTATGCAGTTTAGGAAACTATCGACTACGAATGAGGCGTAGTATGAAGGAATATATGTAAAGCTAGCTATTTCTTCACAGACATTTATTTGCTATAGTCTATATAGATAAAAGATTGGAGAGATTTATATGCCTCAGACGGTTTACAAGCTATCACAGGACACTATTAACCAGATGAAAAAACATTACGCCAAGTTCTTAACCACTCCACCGCAGGGAGCAGTGTTTAGAGCAAAGACTCCTGAGGCAGTTATTACAGCCTATAAATCCGGAAAAGTTATGTTCCAAGGAGCTGCTCCAGATAAAGCATCGCAAAAATGGGTTACAGAAGCAGTAACATCCTATAAAAGCGTAAATCATAAAAGACAACCATCAGCACATGGCTTTGCACCTGATCCAACCCTATTTGCCAAGAATCATATCGGAACTGACGAAGCAGGTACTGGCGATTATTTTGGTCCAATAACAGTTGCCGGTGTTTATTTAAATAAACAGCAAATTCAACAATTACAAGATATTGGCGTTACAGACTCCAAGACTTTAACCGATGCCAAAATTCGCCAATTAGCATCCACAATTATGAAATTACAAATTCCATACTCGTTATTAATACTACATAATGAAAAATATAATCAATTACAAAAAAAGGGCTGGTCACAAGGAAAAATGAAAGCCATGCTTCATCAACATGTTATCGGTAATTTAGTAAAAAAAATTGGGAATGTATCACTAGAGGGAATTGTCATTGATCAATTTTGTGAACCGGCGATATATCAAAGGCATATCCGTTCAGAAAATTTATCGTTAATTTCGAACACGTACTTTTTAACGAAAGCTGAAAGTTATTCAACACCTGTAGCAGCTGGCTCCATCATTGCTAGAGCAAGCTTCTTAAAAGAGATGGATTCACTCTCTGAACAGGTTGGCATTGAATTGCCAAAAGGAGCTTCTAAAAAAGTTGATCAAACAATAGCTAAAATAATAAATGCTAACGGTGAATCTATCCTACATAAATTAGCGAAAACACATTTCGCTAATACAAAGAAGGCTAGAAACTATCTATAAGTATAAAAACGGGGTTTGATTAAACGTATGTTGTTAAAGCGAAAGCCAAACGGTCATTCCAATCCGTTCGGCTTTCGTTAGTTTTAAACGATTGTTACGGTGCTGTAGCTACGTATTCCTCCTCCGATACTATTTCTTTCCTGTTATTTCTCATCTGTAAAGATAGGCGTTTACGTTATATACCATCCTATTTTTTTTATTATGAGCGAATATACGCATTAAAGCTTTGCTTCACTGCTTCAATAATTTTATCATAAGAAACTTGAATTTCCTCATCTGTCAATGTTTTTTCAGAATGTTGATATAGCAAGCTGAATGCAACTGATTTCTTCCCTTCTTCCATATGCTCACCTTGATACACATCAAAAACATCTACACGCTTCACAAGAGGCGCTCCAATTTCTTCAATTGTCTGCTTGACATCCCCCGCTAAAACATGCTCGTCTAATACAAACGCAATATCTCTAGCTATTGAAGGATATTTAGGAATCGGATCATAGGAATGAACATGGTTATAAGAAGCAAATACTTCCTCCATATTAATATCGAATACATAAGTATCCTTTATATCCCATTTTCTTTGCAAGCTTGGATGCACTTGACCAATGAAGCCAATTATCTTATCTTTTGTTTTTAATACAGCAGTTCTTCCAGGGTGCATTTCTGGTAGCTTTATTTGCTCATATGAAACAGTAATTCGTAAATAATCAAATAACCGTTCTAAAATTCCTTTCACAACATAAAAGTCAACTTCTTTACCTTCTTGTTGCCATGGATGGTCTACCCATTTTCCAGTTAGCGCACCCGATAAACGTAAACGCTCATCTGGCTGTTCTGTTAATTCTTTTTCTTTTGTTAGAAACGTACTGCCCATCTCATAATAGGCTAAATCCATCTGATTTCTTGCCTGATTATAGGAAATAACTCGTAGTAGCTCTGGCAGCAAGCTTAAACGCAAATATTTATGATCTTCACTCATTGGTAATTTTAATTCAATCGGGATATATTGTTTTTCTCTCACTTCAGGACTTATCCATTTATCCACTGCTGCTTCACTAGTTAATGTGTATGTGCGGCTTTCCATTAAACCAATTCCCTCAAGTAAATGCTTCACATTTCGAATTAACAGCTGTCTATTCGATAAGGCACCTGCTTGCGATGCACCTGCTGGTAATGTATATGGTAAATTATCATAGCCATAAATACGAGCGACTTCTTCTAACATATCCTCAAATATGGAGATGTCACCTCTTCTAGTAGGTGCATAAACCTTAAATTGACTATCCTGCTGTTCAAAATCAAACTGTAGACGTTGTAGAATCTGAACAATTTCTGTTGCCTGTAGGTTCGTTCCTAATCGTTTATTTATTTCAAACGTATCCATGTCTACCTGCTTTTCATTACGATCCAACTCGTCAAATTCAACGACACCTGTTAAAATAGTCGCATCTGCATATTTCTCTAATAATTCACAAGCTCTTAAACCAGCTTCCCTGACTCGATTAGGATCAATTCCCTTTTCGAAACGTGTACTAGATTCACTTCGAAGCCCTGTAGCTTTTACAGCATTTCGGACTACAGAACTATCAAAATACGCAACTTCAAGTAATACATTTTCCGTTGCATCGGTAACTTCTGTATCCAACCCACCCATGACTCCTGCCAGTGCGATTGGTTCTTTTCCATTTGTAATGACTACATGCTCCTCAGATAAGGTTCTTTCTTCTCCGTCTAATGTAACGATAGTTTCATTATCTTTTGCACGACGAACTACAATATTACCCGACTGTAGCTTATCATTGTCATACGCATGTAATGGCTGACCGTACTCCAATAGTACATAATTTGTTATATCAACAACATTGTTGATCGGGCGTATTCCAGCAGCCATGAGATAATTACTCATCCATAGCGGAGAAGGCTTGACCTTTACATCTTTAACAACGAATACACCATAATATGGATTCCACTGTTTAGCCTCCACATTTACAGTAATATAATCTTTGGCTTTTTCCGTTGCAGTTTGTAGTTGTGGAGCGGGCAGCTCTACTGATTGATTTAGGATCGCCGCAACCTCATAAGCCACACCTAGCATTGATAAGCAATCCGCACGATTAGGTGTCAAATCAAACTCCAATACCGCATCGTTTAAATTTAGTAACGGTTCAACTGATTCACCAACCGTAACTGCTTCAGGGAATACATAAATTCCGTCTGCGCTATCTTTTGGAATATACTTTTCAGCAATACCAAGCTCTTGCAAGGAACAAATCATACCGTTAGATTCAATTCCTCGTAATTTCACTTTTTTAATTTTAAAATTACCAGGCAACACAGCACCAGGTTTGGCAACAGCGACCTTTTGTCCTTGTTCTACATTTGGAGCTCCGCAAATAATTTGTAATATTTCATCTCCAACATCCACCTGACATAGGTTCAATTTATCAGCATTTGGATGCTTCTCACATGATTGCACGTATCCAACGACTACATTTTCAGTTTTATCTGCTACATACTCTATGCCATCAACTTCGATGCCTGATTTTGTAATTTTTTCTGCCAATGCCTCCGGACTGATGGTTCCGATGTCTACATAATTTTTTAGCCAATTTAATGAAACTAGCATGATTTCACTTCCTCCCTATGCTTTATGATACTGTTTTAAAAATCGAATGTCGTTTGTATAGAACTGTCGTATATCATTAACACCATATTTAAGCATGGCTATTCTTTCCGGCCCCATGCCAAATGCAAATCCACTATAAACATCAGGATCGTACCCCGCCATGGAAAGGACGTTAGGATGAACCATACCAGCACCTAAAATTTCAATCCAGCCTGACCCTTTACAAACTGAACAGCCTTTCCCGTCACAAACCTTACAAGAGATATCCATTTCTACAGACGGCTCTGTAAACGGGAAAAAGCTTGGTCGTAATCGAATTTCACGATCCTTTCCGTATATTTTTTTTGCAAATGTATCTAACGTACCTTTTAGGTCACTCATTCGTACGTTCTTATCAATATATAATCCTTCAATTTGTGTGAATTGATGGGAATGCGTGGCATCATCTGTATCACGTCGGTATACCTTCCCTGGTGATATCATCTTCACAGGCTTATCGCCTCCATACGCTCGCATTGTACGTGCTTGAACAGGTGACGTTTGCGTACGCATTAGCAGTTCTTTTGAAATGAAAAAGGTATCTTGCATATCTCTAGCAGGATGATTCTTCGGTAAATTTAAGGATTCAAAATTATAAAAATCAGTTTCGACTTCAGGTCCCTCACGTACCTCAAATCCCATTCCAATGAATAAATCTTCGATCTCCTCAATTATTTTCGTGAGTAAATGTGGTCCTCCAACTTTGATTGGGCGGCCAGGGAGTGTAACATCAATCGTTTCCTTTTCTAATTGCTTCTCCAATGCCATTTGCTCTAGACTTTCTGTTTTTTCATCTAAGGAAGTTGTGATGTTTTCCCGTACACGGTTGGCAAATTCGCCAATAACCGGACGTTCTTCCTTTGATAACTTTCCCATCCCACGAAGTACACTGGTTAAGGAACCTTTTTTACCCAAATAGGCGACTTTAATCTCTTGTAGCTCTTTCATACTTTCTGCGTCTGCAATCTTATTAAGTGCTTCTCTTTCAATTGATGCCAATTGATCTTTCATTTTCTATTCCTGCCTCCTTTATAATTAAACCTTGATTAGCAACCGTATTTACCACCATGGAATGACCATATAAAAAACCCCATCCCAACAAGGGACGAGGCTTTATTTCGCGGTACCACCCTAGTTAACACAAGCATTTTCAGAATGTGCTCAACTCAATCATGATAACGGATATTCCCGGAATACCTTTACTTGCTTTACAAGGTCCAAGTATCTGCTCCAGAGTGAATAGATAACTATTTATACGATAAAATGCTTTCAGTCTATTGGCATTTCTCCCTTATATCGTATATTGCAATAGAAATCTGGCTCCTTCAACGCTTTTCATATTATTGTATTTATATTATAGAGAAATTACATAAAGTGTGCAAGACTATACCTTTATGTAGTACATTAAAATTCCTGTAGCTATGCTTACATTTAACGACTCAGCCTTACCATAGATAGGAATTGTTACAATTTTGTCCGCATTTTCTCTAAGTTCTTGCTTAACCCCGTTTCCCTCATTCCCTACGATCAATGCAAGTTTTTCTTTAGGCTTTACCTTCGAATAAACTTCAGCATCCTGTAAGGCAGTTGCCCATACCTCGGCACCATCCTGCTGTAACTGCTCCACTTGCTCTAACAAATTAGCTTGTATAATTGGTATATGAAATAATGACCCTTGTGTAGCACGAATTACTTTATCGTTAAACACATCCACCGTATCATCACCAAGAATAATTCCTGAAAAACCCGCTGCATCAGCAGTACGGATAATCGTTCCTAAGTTGCCTGGGTCTTGAAGTGAGTCAATTAAAAGTACAGGATAATCAAAAACATCTGTTACGTTTTTGATTTTGACTACGGCCGCAATTCCTTGAGGTGAATTTGTTTGTGAAATATAGGAAAATACAGTTTCACTTACTTCAGTTACTAAAACTGCTTCACACCAATCTGGCGTAGCAATACCTTCTTGAATGATAACTTCAATAACTTCCCATTCACTATTCCAGGCCTCTTCTACTAAGTGAAAACCTTCTATTAAGAATACACCTTCATTTTTTCGTTCTTTTCGTCTATGTAGCTTTTTCCATGCTTTTACCTTACCATTCTTAACAGAAGTTAACATGTTCATCATTCCTCACTTTTAATTGTTCTATCATATCATACATATTTCTATGGATATAGGTCAAACTAGGCACTACAACAAGTTTATTAACTCAGCATTTTAATATACAACAATAAAGAGGTGAAACAATGGATTTAAATTTAAGAAAAGCAATATTGTCAAATATTTCCTCCAATGATCAGGAGCAATTAGAAGCAACTATCGTAGATGCGATTCAAAATGGAGAAGAAAAAATGCTCCCTGGTTTAGGGGTACTTTTTGAACTAATTTGGAAACACTCCGATGAACAGGATAAGCAGGAAATGATTGAAGCGCTAGAACAAGGTGTTAAAGAAGTAGCAAATAATTAATGAGAAACAGTAAAGAGGAGAAGAGCCTAAATTCTTCCCCTCTTTTTCCGTCCATAATTCCGTCTTCTTAATGATTACTGCTTTTGATACCCCCGCCAAAATCAGTTGTTATATGCTCAGATATAAGCATATTTTATTCTCACTATTGTTTAAATAAAATCACAATAATTCATACATAAAGATCGTTTTAAAAAAATAAAAAATAGTTATTATTACCTACACAAAAATTAACAAGTGAATTTAAGAGCAAGATTCGCGTTGTTTTTTAATAAGGAAGCGCATTCAATTAGGTCTTTTTACCTAAAATTTATTTTGGTTTCAAGATAAATTCATACTTGATTTACGTAGGCTTTAAAATGTAGGGATGGAACAATTTGACTACATTTTTATTAAGTGATATAAACAATGCAGATACTTCCATAGTTATCCTTTTGATTGTTTAATAATACATATAATTATGGAGTATGATACAGAGAGGGGAAATATTTTATGGGTGAAGCACAACAAAAAAGTAAAATGCCAAAAATAATAGCAATTGTTGTTGCAGTATTGCTAGTTGTTGGAGGAAGTATTGCAGCCTTCGTAGTAACAAATCTATCAGGGAAGGAGCAATATTTCTTAGCAGAGAAGAACTCAATTGAAAAATTGAGTGAAAAAATCGAAGAACGTTATGAGCCAGAGCTAAAATGGGTCGAACAATCAAAGGAAAATCCAACAGAATCTACTGTTGATTTATCAGCTGAGTACAACCTTCCAAGTGGAAGTGTTGGTTATGGTCAAATGGATCCCGCCCAGCTAATTAATAATTCAACAATATCTATAACAAGTGCTACAGATATGAAAAATAAAGAAATGTCAGCAAAAGTAAATGCAGATATTGGTGGCATGAAGATTGATGGCGTAGATTTCTACATGACAGCGGATAAACTCATGCTAGGTCTTCCGTTCATTGAAGAACTTATTTCATTAAACGGTGATGATTTTGGTACCCTACTTCATGAATTGGATCCAGCAACATTTACCGGTGAAGAATCAATCGATTTAGAATCTATGTTTGAAGGTACGTTGACAGAAGAAGATTTAGAATACTTTAAAAAAGAATACGCAGAGATGATTTATGATGAAATTCCTGATGATGCATTTGAAAGTAAAAAAGAATCTATTAAAGTACACAATGAATCATTAGATACGGAAAAAGTCACGATGCATATTACAGAAGAAAAGGTAAAGAATATTTTAAACAAAGTTCTTGACAAGCTCGAAAAAGATGAAAAGGTAAAAGAATTACTTCGTGAACAAATGGCGTTTCAACAACTCGGTGGAACTGCTGTCGATAGCGAATTTGAACAGATGATTTCTGATTTTGAATCAGGTATTTCTGAAGCCAAAAACGGGCTTAAGGATTTCCAAATTCCTGATGGTTTAAATTCAACCATTTGGATTCATGATGATGTTATCGCTCAACGAGATGTAAGTATCAAAATGGGGCCGAACAAGGATGAACTTGTAACATTTACAGTAAAAGGTACACAACTGCTAAAGGACGAAAAACAAAGCTTTAATTATGATTTAGCATATAAAGATTCTCTAGGAGAAGGAAAACTGAATATCGCTGGAGATTTAGCTTGGAAGGATAACAAAGCATCAGATTCTATTACTCTAACAATTGAAGATACGAAACTCAAATACGAAGGCACTGAAACATTAAAAGACAATAAACGAGATTTTGAACGAACATTTACACTTGAAGAACCTACTAGTGGCGGTGGAAGTTTAATTTGGAACGGTTCTTCCACATACAAGAAAGACACAATGAATTCAGAGCATAATTTTTCTGTAGAAAGCCCTGCGGTTAATCAAGACATGTTTACCTTAAACGCGAAAGTAAGTGGTAAAACAGTTGATAGCGTTGATATCCCAGAAGGTGATAACGTGAAAGATCTAGGCAAAATGAAAGCAGATGAGTTAAGACAATACTTCGAAATGGAAGTGACGCCTAAATTCCAGCAATGGTTATTCGGAATGTTATCCGAAGGCGGCGGTACAGGATTCTAGAAGTTTAGAAATTTAGAAAAGAAATGGAAGTGCCACCATGCATTTCATACGTATAGTTTTATTATTTTCAAAAAACAATGTTATACAACTCCAGAGGAAGTGGCTATCACTTCCTCTTCTTTTGCTTCTTCCTTTTATAATCGTTGGACTAATTCTTTGGATCATTATCACCTTTTTTACTCCTGATGAAGCAAACCCGATTAGGGTTGGTTTAGTTGATTTGGATCGATCAAAAGAAACCAAAATGATTGCTGACCTATTAGACGATACATCACAATTAAGTTCCTATATTCAACTAAATACCATGGAAGAGCAAGTAGCTAAGAAAAAAATTCAAAATAACCTATTAAGTACATATATTGTTTTCCCTAACGATTTTACTAATGATCTTTACCAAGGACATTCAGTGGAACTACCTATTATTGGCAATCCACATCAACCTGCACAAAGTCAAATGATAAAAGAATTCGTGGAGAGTGTAACTAGACATATTCGTGCTTCTCAGGCAAATGTCCTTACGATTAATCATTATGCAAAAGAATTAGGCATGGATGATGAAAAAAGAAATGATTTCATCTTTGAACAGTTTAAGGAGTTTGTTTTTTACACAATCGGCAGAACACGGATTATTGATAAAAACGAAATAACGAATCAAGCAACGGCTAATCCAGTATCTTATTATGCGATGGCTGGATGGTTTGTAATTATCACCTTATGGTTACTTATCATTTATAACTTTTTATACAAAAAAGACACGAATACTTTAAAGCAACGAATGAAGCTATATGGTGTTCATGAATTGCAGCAAATCATCGCAAAAATATTTATAACGCTCTTCCTTACCTTTATACTTGCTATGATGCTCTTTTTTATTATACAGTCCTTCATGAACTGGGAAATTGTACTATCAGATGCAATTAGAATTGGCAGTATTACTGGTTTATATTGCTTTGCTTTTCTGTTAGGGATAGCTATATTAGAGGTTATGGTGCCATCACAGCGACTCCAATTGCTTGTGTATTCTCTTTATACAGGTATTTTCCTTTTATTAAGCGGAGCTATCATACCTGTTATATATTTACCTTTTAGGTTACAGGAACTCTTAGCCTATATTTTTTCTTCGGAAACATTCTATTGGCTACAAGAAATTATCCTTAATGGTCGTTCTTACTCTGACTTTATTCCCTTAGGAGGAATGGTTCTTACTAGTTTATTTATATTACTAGGTATCTCAAATGTGAAGGAGCGGATATTCAAATGAGAGCTATATTACACAGCCGACTCCTCCATTGGAAACACCAAATCATACCGTTATTGTTTTGGTTACTACTCCCGATTATAGCTATTATAGGCTTCACTCAGTTAATGAATGGTCTACAGAAAGACAGTCAAATTCCAGTTGGGATAGTTTTAGAAGAAAAAACTGAGTTAGCATTAAATCTTGCTGATAAACTAGATCAATCTCCGCTTATACGTTTAGATATACTGGAAGAAGAGCAGGCATTACGTCAATTAGAAAAGCATGAACTAGATAGTGTTTTTATTATTAGAGAAGGCTATCAAGACCAAATAAAAAAAGGCAGTAGAAATGGATTAGTGAAAAGTTATCAATCTGATTTATCATTTGCCTATACACCTGTTTCAGAAATGGTTGCTTCCTATGTTCAAGAAGAAACTAGTAGAATGAAAACGGCGTTTACTGTACAGCAACTAAGTAAACAATATGAGCTAGAAAACACATGGACAATGGAGGAAATAAGTGAAAAGAGTAAGGATATTGAACGTGATCAAAATTTGCTCCGAACGACATTCACATTTGAAAATGACAATGAGGAGCAAACAAACAACTCCCTCCCATCCTGGAATAAGTGGGGGTTATGGGCTATTTTCGCTTTATTGTCAACGTTATTTCTATTTGATTGGGTCATTAAAGAAAAACGGCAATCCATGCAAACCCGTTTTCCATTTATCCGTTTTTCATTTACGTCCTATTGTTTGTGGAACACTCTGCTATACGGTGGTTTGTTTTTTATAAGTGATATCATTACTTTACTTGTATTTCACTTTTTACTAGATCAGCCAATTAGCCTAAGCAAACTTGGATCAATGATGTCCTTTCGGTTAATGCTTGTCACCGGTACTTTCTTATTAGCAGCTAATATGAGAAATCGTACTACTTATTATGGAATAGCCTTTATTATTACATTATTAACAGCCATTATAAGTGGCGCAATTATTCCTGCAGATGGAATCGTTAACCAATTCCCAATAATGAAATGGTTAAATCCGCTAGCACCATTTCTCAACAACGAACTAAATAACTTTTGGCTATATGCCTTTTTACTACTTATTATGATTTGGTATATCCGAAAGGAGAAATCCTATGCTTCATATCGATAATTTAACAAAATACTATAATAAAAAGCAGATATTTAAAGATCTTACCTTTTCAGTAGAGAAAGGTGAAATCATTGGTTTGGTTGGTGAAAATGGTGCTGGAAAATCCACACTATTGAGTATCCTCGCTACATTACAAACGCCAAGCGCAGGTACGTTAACATTAAACGACTTATCATATGATTCAGATTGGAAGAAAATACGTAAACAAATAGGCTATGTACCTCAGGAAATAGCGATCTGGGATGAATTTACTGTCAGAGAAAACATGTTATTTTTCGAAAAGCTGTCCTGGGTAAAAAAAACCGAAGAGGAACTACGGCAGCTTTGCTTAGAAATGAAATTAGATCAATGGAATGAACCTGCTCACACACTCTCAGGTGGAATGAAAAGAAAATTAAATATGGCTATTAGTCTCATTCATGACCCTACTATTATTCTTCTCGATGAACCAACAGTAGGAATTGATCTCAAATCAAAAAAGGAAATTGGGAGTTACATGGAAAAACAAGCTAAAACAGATGAGAAAACAATCATATATATATCCCATGATATGGATGAAATAAAAAGCTTATGTACACGTATAATCTGTATTGGGCAAGACTCTTTCTACAAAAATTTGTTACAGAATGCCGGAAAAAAAGTCCTTGTTTTCTAGAAATTTTTATTGCTTATCTTGGTAAATATAGTAAACTAGTAGTAGAAAAGAAAGGGGTATGCCCATGGAGATTAGAGAGCTGCAACAGATGATGCAATATCAAGCGATGTCTATTCTAACATCAAATTCAAATGCAATTTCTAATCATTCTCCAATGATAGACCTTGCATTCAAGCAAATGCTGCAAAATCAATTAGATCAAGTTTCTCAATTACAAGCAGGTACAGACCTGCGACAAAAGTCCAATACTAATAAAAATACAGCCACCAGCGCTGTTACAACAAATACGTCTCTCATTCCTACCAATACATCCATCGACCATTTGATTGAAAAGGCAGCTGGTACATATAATCTAGATAAGAAACTAATATATTCAGTCATTAAAAACGAATCAAACTTTAATCCTAGCGCACGTAGTAGTGCAGGTGCACAAGGACTGATGCAGTTGATGCCTACTACAGCTAAGGGGTTAGGGGTAACGAATCCATTTGATGCCGAACAAAACATTAATGGTGGTGCAAAGTATTTAAGTCAAATGCTTGGTCGGTATAACGGTAATGTGGAATTAGCTCTGGCAGCATACAATGCTGGACCAGGAAATGTTGATAAATACCAAGGTATTCCACCTTTTACTGAAACACGTAACTATGTGAATAAAGTAATGGGTACGTATCTTGCTTAAATTTTGAAAAAAGAGGCTGGAACAAAACACAACTTCTTTACTCAAAATACGAATAATCATGTTATCAATCGGAGTATCACCGCCGCACCGTGAAACTATACGCGCTTTCCGCGGGCACGGCCCATAGCCGTCAAGCTAAGAAAAAAGAAGTACGGTGCAATGAAAATATAAACATATTTTTCCAGTTTAATCCGTATTCTTTTATGGGTACTTGTTTTTCTTTTTTACACTTTTACTTACGCGGCACGGAAATGTACTTTATACGCAATGTTTAAGACATCAAAA
>NZ_BAAACY010000099.1:0-88863 GCF_039521925.1 Virgibacillus salarius
ATAGCGGAGACTAATTACGTAGACTCCTGCGGGATTAGCGCGAGCCGAAAATCCACTTTGCAACGTGGTCTTCTTTGCAAAGTTAGTTGAGGCCGTGCCCGCGGAAAGCGAAGTAATTAGTCGGAGCATTGCCAATAGACATCAAACATTTCAAAATAACTACTTGGCTTAACGCAGTCATTGCACTGATTTTATACTTTCTTAACTTATAAAAAACATTAATTTAATTTTTCTGTATCAATTATAATCATGTCCTCACCAACCTTTTTAATAGCACTCCAACGAATCTTTGTTTCCTCTCCTTCTTTTTTTAATCCAAACCATTTATAATTTGGTATAATAAATGATTCAATTTGTCCTGTAGTTTCATTTATTTCTAAATCCGTTTGACCAAGTATTCCTAAACGTGACCCTTCATTTACATTTACAATCTCCTTACCACTTATATCTTTATAGCGCATAAAAATATCTCCTCCAATCAAGCTTTATAACATATATATGCACAAAAAAAACACCTATGTTTCCATAGGCGAACAGCTTGTAGAGAATCTACCATTTATAGCCGAAAGTGAAAATCGAAAATCACCTTGCTCCAACAGACATGGAACAGAAAAAGATGCTTTGCCAACTAGCTGCTATAGCTACGTATATGCCATTTCTCAGATGCTTGACAAGCAACTTCTTTCCGTTCCATTTCTCTTTTGTATAAAGTGAAACTTCAATCCGTGGGGGTTTTGTTTTATCCCACACGGATTGTTAGTACCACAAGGATATGACCTAAAGGCCTTTGAACCATCGGACATTTACCGGCAGTCGATCCCCAATTACCAAAAGTGTCTCACTTTATTGCTTGAAGTGGTGGTATTACTGCCAAGTTATATGCGGGAAAAAATAATAATACTTTTTTCTAGTAAGTTAATTCTCAGTATCTGGAGCAATTAAGGCTATAGAAGGAGACTGCTGGAATATACTATCCATCACTTGATGGATAGAAGCATGCGAAACTTCATCAATCACCTGAACCATCTCATCTAAGCTACGATGCTGCTGTAATATTAACTCATTTTTACCATTACGGCTCATTCTACTATTCGTACTTTCTAGACTTAATAACAGGCTACCTTTCAGCTGTTCTTTGCTATTTTGTAATTCTTTATCCGTTAAACCGTTTTTACTAAACGTAGCAATAGTTCCTTCAATTACTTCTGTTAATTTGTCTAACTGATCTTTCCCTGTACCAGCATATATAGTTAACAATCCATTATCGATAAAGGAGGAATGATAGGAAAAAACAGAGTATGCTAATCCCTGTTTTTCACGGACATCCTGAAACAGTCGGGAACTCATACTTCCACCTAGAACGTTATTCATAATAATTAAACTATAAATATTTTCATCATCAACTGCCAAGCCATTATATCCCATACAAAGATGCGCCTGTTCTGTATCTTTTTGTCGTATCAGCTTTTCACTTACAAATGCTGGTTTTGTAAGTAAGGATGGTGAATGGTCTGTTTGATAATTACCAAAATAACCTTCTACCGCCTCGAGATAAGATGAATCCACATTACCCGCGATCGAGATTACTACATTTTGAGGAGTATATCTTTCTTTCATATAATTTCTTAATTCATCAGGTGTAAAGGATTTTACATGATCCATCGACCCTAAGATTGGAAAACCTAGAGGATGATTTCCATACGAAGCTCTTGCTAAATAGTCGTGCACGATATCATCTGGAGTATCTTCGTACATTTTTATTTCTTCATACACAACTTTCTTTTCTTTTTCCATTTCTTCTTCATCAAATGTTGAATTAAAAAACATATCTGCAAGAATCTCTAATGCTTTATCCTTATGTGTATCTAATACTTTTGCATAAAAGCAGGTATATTCCTTAGATGTGAAAGCATTTACTTGTCCACCTATTGCATCAAATTCTTCAGCAATATCTTGAGGTGAACGGTTTATTGTACCTTTGAAGAACATATGCTCTAAAAAATGTGAAATACCATTATTCGCTATTGATTCATTTCGTGAACCTGTCAATACCCATATACCTACTGTTACAGATCTTACAGCAGGAATAGGTTCTAATACTACGCGTAAGCCATTTTTACAAGTATGTTTTTCTATCAATGCATTTCCTCCTATGTGTGTAGATAATACATACCAATGCTACCTTTTTGCATCTAAAAGCTTTTCTATTGTACTAATTTTTAAGTCTTTATCTTTTATGGAAGTTATAAGCGAATTTAATCCTCGTTCAGTAGCAGCAGTTGGATGCATTAATACTGTCGCACCTGGATGAATCTTTTCATTTACTCGATTAAGCATAACAGAAACAGAAGGGTTCTTCCAATCAATTGTATCTACCGTCCAGAGAATGGTGTTCATATGTAATTGATGACTCACTTTCACTACTTGATCATTAAAACTTCCGCTTGGCGGTGCAAACCATTTTGGACTACTACCAATAATTGCCTTAATAATATCATTCGTTTGAACGATCTGATCAACTATGCTTTGATAATTCATTTTTGCCATATCTGGATGATTATACGCATGATTACCAATAACATGTCCTTGTTCATGGATCATTTTAACGAGATCTGCATGTTTTTTAGCCCATTTTCCTTCTATGAAAAATGTAGCCTTTACATTATGATCCTTTAACGTAGATAATATGTCTGGAATATATTCTTCCCCCCACGATACATTTATTAAGAAAGCCACCATTTTTTTCTTCGGATGACCACGATAAACTGGTGATGCTGGAAGGTCATCCAACGAAACTTCTGGAGATACTTGATCATACACCAATAAGGATTCGTCAAAAGTACCAGTTTCTTTCATTTTTTTATAAGATTTGTCAATATTTACTTTCAAACCATTTCTTCCTGGTGTTTTTTTCCAGACGTTATCAATATATGCATCTTCAGGTGATTCATTATACTTCTCAGCTTTCATTTCTATCTCCTTGTATAATGAATCCTCTGTTTTTACTGCTTCCATTATTTCAGATGTTTCTGTAATGGTAACAGGACTCTTTTGTATATCAAAAGTCAAACCGACTAAAATGATAAATACAAAGAAATGGATCATATGACGGAATCGGTGCATAGCTAAGTCCCCCTTTGCTTTCATTTATATGAAAGGAAGGGACAAGGTATGATTAATTTGCCAAACGTACCAGTTGTTTGACAGAATAATAATAGCAAAATAAAAAGAAACTGGTACGCCAGCTTCTTGTTTAAGACTCTTATGATTTTGATTTTTCAGCTGCTTCTTTACGTTCACGTTCTTCTTTTATAACAGCTTTTCTAGAAAGATTAACTCTCCCTTGATGATCAATTTCTTTTACTTTCACCATAATTTCATCACCAATGGAAACAGCATCTTCTACTTTATTTGTTCTTTCCTCTGCCAGTTCAGAAATATGCACTAAGCCATCTTTTCCTTTAAATAATTCAACAAATGCACCAAATTTTTCAATTCGTTTTACCTTACCAAGATACATTTGACCGACTTCAACTTCTCTCACTAAGTCTTCGATGATTTTTTTGGCTTTTTCGTTCATAGTTGCGTCCGTTGATGATATAAACACACTTCCATCTTGTTCGATATCTATTTTAACGCCAGTTTCATCAATGATTTGATTAATCTGCTTTCCGCTTGGTCCTATAACATCACGGATTTTATCGGGATTAATACTCATGGTAAGGATCTTTGGAGCGTATTCAGAGAGTTCATTTTTAGGCTCCCCAATTGTCGCAAGCATGGATTCAAGTATCTGCATCCGTCCTTTTTTCGCCTGGCTTAATGCTTCTTCTAAAATCTCCTGGGATAATCCGTCGATTTTAATATCCATCTGTAAGGCTGTTACCCCCTGTGCTGTCCCAGCTACCTTAAAATCCATATCTCCTAATGCATCTTCCATACCTTGAATATCAGTTAAAATAGTATAGTCTTCTCCAGATTTAACAAGTCCCATCGCTATACCAGCAACTGGTGCTTTAATTGGTACCCCTGCATCCATCATAGCTAGTGTCGAAGCACAAATGCTGGCTTGAGATGTAGATCCATTTGATTCTAAAACTTCGGAAACAAGCCGTATCGTATAAGGAAACTCCTTATCAGAAGGAACCACTTTTTCTAAAGCACGCTCACCTAACGCACCATGACCAATCTCCCTACGTCCTGGTCCTCTAATTGGTCCAGTCTCACCAACGCTGTACTGCGGAAAATTATAGTGGTGCATAAAGCGTTTAGACTCTTCCAAATCAAGTCCATCAAGAATTTGGACATCTCCTAATGCACCAAGCGTACAAACACTTAAAGCTTGTGTTTGGCCACGAGTGAACAGACCAGATCCATGTGTACGAGGTAGAACATTAATACGAGAGGATAATGGACGAATTTCATCAATCTTTCGACCATCAGGACGTATTTTCTCTTTTGTAATAAGTCGACGGACCTCTTCTTTTACTATTTTATCAAGAACCGCTTTTACTTGTTTAATTTGGTCTTTATCTTCTTCATCATAGCCTTCGATGATCGCATCTTTCACAGCACTAATTGCTTCTTCTCTTGCATGTTTTTCTTTCACTTGAATTGCTGCTAACAATTTTTCTTTCGCTTCTGCTTCCACTTTTTCAGCAATCTCATCTTTTATTTCAAATAAGATTACTTCTTGTTTAGCTAAACCAACTGCTTGTACAATCTCTTCTTGGAACGTCACCAATCGTTTTATTTCTTCGTGTCCAAACATGATTGCTTCAAGCATTACTTCTTCAGGTACTTCTTTTGCTCCAGCTTCAACCATGTTGATAGCATCCTTAGTACCAGCAACAGTGAGTTCAATATCGCTTAGTTCTTCCTGTTCAATCGTTGGATTAATAACGAATTTCCCATCCACTCGACCAACATTAACACCAGCGATTGGTTCTGCAAATGGTATATCAGAAACGCTCAATGCTATGGATGAGCCAATCATTGCTGCGATTTCTGATGGACAATCTTGATCCACACTCATGACTGTACTAATTACTTGAACCTCATTACGGAATCCATCCGGAAATAAAGGTCGGATAGGGCGATCAATTAATCGAGAAGAAAGGATTGCTTTTTCGCTTGGCCTTCCTTCACGCTTGATAAATCCTCCAGGTATCTTCCCAACTGCATACAAGCGCTCCTCATAATTTACAGTAAGCGGGAAAAAAGGTAAATCTTTTGGTTCACTTGATGCCGTTGCTACGGATAACACAGCAGTATCGCCATAGTGAATCATACATGCACCATTTGCTTGTTTTGCTAATTCTCCTATTTCGACGGTAAACTTCTTACCGGCAATTTCTGTAGAAAATAGGTGTTTGTCATCTGCCATTAGTTATAGTACTCCTTTCAATAAACATTCTACCACTCATTTTATAGTTTATAAGCATGATTGTAAATTTTATGTAGGTAAAAAAGTGGAACTTCATAAGAACGGCTCATTACCAAATGACATGCTCTTCCAATGTAGAAAAAAAAGCAGGATTTCTCCTGCTTTTTAAATCTATCGGCGTAGGCCAAGATTTTTAATTAATTCACGATAACGAGTAACGTCTTTTTTACGAAGATAGTTAAGTAAATTACGACGTTTACCAACCATTTTCAAAAGACCACGACGTGAATGATGGTCTTTTTTGTGAACACGTAAATGTTCATTTAGTGTTGTAATTTCTTCAGTAAGTACAGCAATTTGTACTTCTGGAGAACCAGTATCACTCTCATGAATTTTGTATTCATTGATAATTTCATTCTTACGTTCTTGTGTAATAGCCATCTGGCTCACCTCCTAATAATCTTTTTAGCCCCATTCCCCTAGCAATCGTCGGAGTTACGTATTGCCAAGCGATGGTTTTACGTTTTTAATCGTACACTTTTTTTCAGGAAAATGCAAGAGGATTGATCAACAATTCTTAGCGAAATAATTGCGAATTTTCACCTCATCCTCTGCGATTTTCTTAATAAGCTGTGCGGCTCCAGCAAATTTTTGTTCTTCTCGAATAAATGCATGAAATTCCACAAGAAGCTCATCACCGTAGAGATCATTGTTATAATCAAATATGTTCACTTCAAGGACAGGCTCTAGCAAATCTGGTGTAAAGGTTGGATTCACTCCAAGGCTCGCCATACCCTCATACCTTTCATTTTTATAGATTATTTTCACCGCATAGACACCGGTTTTCGGCAACAGTGCATCACGATTTGTGTCGATATTCGCTGTTGGGTAACCCAACGCTTTTCCTCTCTGTTCCCCTTTAATAACAATACCATCTACGATTAATGGTCTGCCTAAGAGTTCATTCGCCTTTTCTATCTGACCTTTTTTTAAGCATTCCCGTATTCTTGTTGAGCTAATTTTCTCATTATCTAGTTCTACTTTGCTAATCGTAGTATACGAAAATGCATCAGCCGCATGCTCTTTAATCGTTTCCATATTTCCTTTCCCTTTATGTCCATAGGAAAAATCAAACCCTGCTACAACATGCTTTATATTCAATCCCTTTATAAAATGATCTATAAAACCTTGAGGAGATAAAGAAGCTAATGCTTTATTAAATTTAATAATATAGAGTCTATCTACTCCAAGCCGCTTCAGAATTTCCTTCTTTTCACGTAATGGTGTTATGTATTTAACGTGTTGCGCATCTTTTTTTAATACAACAGAAGGGTGAGGAAAAAAAGTGATAACTGCGCTTTCCATATTTCTATTTTTTGCTTCAGATACAGCTGTTTGGATCACCCGCTGATGTCCACAATGTATTCCGTCAAAAAAACCAATGGCTGTTACGGTTTCTGGTAGCTCGTTAAAAACTAATGCATGTGGATACTCTAATTCAAATGTTCGCATATTGCTTCACCTACACTTTTATTATCTGCTAAAAACACGAATTGGCTTCATCATTTCAGGGTTGTCAGGATGGATCTGATAGACTGCCAACAATTCATCCTGATACATTACTGTAAATGGATTTGTCGTTAATTTATACGTGTACTGCAGTTTTTGACCATGGAGTACTTTCTGTTTTGTATCTCGATCGACACGTAAGCAATCAAGATGTAAAAGTCCTTGTTCGATCGGCTGCAGAAGATCGGCTTCCTTCTTATTTCTGACCGCCTCCTCTATTGTAGCAAATGTCACGGTATTTTTCTTTGAAAAAGCACCGGTTGCCTCTCTAGTTAACTCAGCCATATGTGCAGGGTAACCCAATGCTTTTCCAATATCCACACATAGAGTTCTAATGTACGTTCCTTTCGAGCAGATCACTTTGAAAGAGATTGTATCTTGCTGTTGCTCATCTTCAGAAAGTTGCATGAGCTCATAGATATATACATGTCGTATTGGTCTTTCAACTGTCTCATTAGCGCGTGCATATTCATAAAGCTTCTTACCATTTACCTTAACAGCAGAATACATGGGGGGAACTTGTTCGATTTTCCCTAGAAATGAGGGTAATACTTCTTCTATTTGTTGCACATTTGGACGATATACTACCTCTTTCTCCTCGATGACTCTTCCTGTTGCATCCTCTGTATCTGTTGCTTGTCCGAGTTTTAACTTGGCAATATACGTTTTTTTAGTATCCGTTAAAAAAGGAACAATTTTGGTTGCTTGTCCAATACAAATAGGCAGTACCCCTTCAACATCCGGATCAAGGGTACCTGTATGACCTACTTTTTTGGTATGAAATAATTTACGTATTTTAAAGACGCAATCATGAGATGTCAAGCCTTTTGGCTTCCACAATGGCAGGATTCCATCCATTTAAAAAACCTCCGTTTATTTTCTGTACATGAAGGGAAAAATCTGACCTATTTATAAATAGGTCAGATTTTTGCAATCATCACTTATTCAAATCCCTAAGGATTGTTTCAATTCGATTACCATATTCATAAGCCTCATCAAACTCAAACATGAGTTCAGGTGTTTTTCGTAACCGAATACGATGGCCAATTTCTGATCGAATAAAGCCCTTGGCCTTCGCTAAACCTAGTAATGTATCTTGCTTTTGCTTTTCATCCCCAAGAACAGATATAAATATTTTTGCTTGTTGTAAATCTCCAGTAACCTCAACATCCGTTACAGTAACAAAACCTACTCGAGGATCTTTGATTTTTCGAGTAAGAATTTCACCTAATTCCTTTTTCATCTGTTCGGCTACTCTATTTGCACGTAAATCAGCCAATTCAATCACCTCATGTATAACTCCTTGCAGAACAAGAGACTTTAAATTCGTTCTACTTCGGTAATAGTTCGCTCAAGTTCAGTATATGAATCAATTACGTTTATTACTCCTTGAATTATCTGTTCCGCATGCTTCTGCTCATTGGAAATAGTAACAATTCCAAGTTTCGTTCGCTGCCAAAGATCATGATAATCCAATTCAGTAACTGCAACATTATAGTCATTTTTTAATTTTGCAATTAAACGCTTAATGACAGAACGTTTCTGCTTTAACGAATTCCCTTCATACATCATGCACTCAACTTCAGCATAAATGATCATGTACGCTCAATTTCCTCCATTACAAATGCTTCAATAATATCGCCTTCTTTAATATCATTAAAGTTTTTAATCGTTACACCACACTCATAATTCTGTGCCACTTCCTTCACGTCATCTTTAAAGCGTTTTAGGGCAGCTATTTCACCTTCAAATAATACTACTCCATTACGAATTAAGCGTACTCCAGCATCTCTTGTAATCTTACCATCAGTTACATAGCTTCCAGCAATGGTACCAATTTTAGATACCTTGAATGTTTCTCTTACTTCCGCTTGACCAATAACCTTTTCTTCAAACTCAGGATCAAGCAGCCCTTTCATTGCTGCCTCTACTTCTTCAATTGCTTTATAAATGACACGATGTAAACGAACATCTACTTTTTCTGACTCAGCAGCTTTTTTCGCATTCGCATCTGGACGAACATTAAAGCCAATTACGATAGCATTAGATGCTGCTGCTAGGATAATATCAGACTCAGTAATGGCACCAACACCGGTATGAATAATTTTAATATTTACTCCCTCTACTTCAATTTTTCGTAACGAAGAGGCAAGTGCTTCCGCAGAACCCTGTACATCTGCTTTAATAATAATGTTTATTTCCTTCATATCTCCTTGTTTGATTTGTTCAAACAAGTCATCTAGACTAACCTTCGTTTGTTCACCACGATTTTCTTGTATTTGCTTTTGCTGACGTGCTTCACCAATTTGACGAGCTTTTTTCTCATCTTTAAATACAAGAAATTGATCACCAGCTTGCGGAACATCATTCAAACCAGTTATTTCTACCGGTGTAGACGGTCCAGCATTGTTAACTCGCTTACCTAGATCGTTAACCATTGCACGTACTCGTCCATGTGTATTACCTACAACAATCGAATCACTAACATGCAATGTACCATTCTGGACTAATAATGTAGCAACAGAACCTCGTCCTTTATCAAGCTGTGCATCAATCACAGTACCAAATGCTGTTGTATGTGGATTTGCCTTTAGTTCTTCTACTTCTGATACGAGAACGATCATTTCGAGTAGTTCGTCAATACCTTCACCCTTTATAGCTGAAAGATTAACAAAGATCGTATCTCCGCCCCAATCTTCAGGAATTAATTCATATTCTGTGAGCTCCTGCATAACCCGATCTGGGTTTGCGCCTTCTTTATCCATCTTATTAACTGCTACTATAATTGGAACTTCTGCAGCTTTTGCATGGTTAATTGCTTCAACAGTCTGTGGCATAACTCCATCATCAGCAGCAACTACTAAGATGGCTACGTCCGTTACTTGAGCACCTCTTGAACGCATACTTGTGAAAGCGGCATGACCAGGAGTATCGAGAAATGTAATTTTCTTGCCATCGTTTTCAACCTGATACGCACCAATATGCTGTGTGATCCCACCTGCTTCCCCGGCAGTCACTTTCGTATGGCGGATAGAATCTAATAACGTCGTTTTCCCATGGTCCACATGCCCCATTATCGTTACAACAGCTGGTCTTTCAATTAAATCCTCTTGCTTATCTTCCTCAATATACTTATCGAAATCCGTATCCTCAAGGATAATTTCCTTTTCAACTTCTACATCGAATTCAGCGCAGATTAATTCAATAGTATCATCATCTAAATCTTGGTTTTTCGTTGCCATTACGCCAAGGAACATTAGCTTTTTAATAATTTCTGACGCTTCTTTATTTAATTTCTCGGCCAATTCACTTACCGTTAGCTTATTATGATAGGTAATGTGTTTAGGTGTCTCCTTTTTAACTGGTTGTGAATTCCCAACGGGCTTATTTCCTTTACCCTTTTTACCTTTTTTACCTTGAAATTTTTGCTGTTTATTTGGTTTGTTATTATTCTGATGGTTCTTTTTGTTTTGTTGTGGAGAATTATGATTGGATTTCCCTTTGTTCTCCTTCTTACCTTTATGTTCCGTTTTATCGCTACGTTGTTCCGCTGACTTGTCGGATTTCATTGAAGCCTGTGATTTATTATCTGACTTAAAATGATTATCTAGTTTCGCTATAACATCTGAAGAAATAGTAGACATATGGTTACTAACCTCTACATTAATCCCTTTCAAAAATGTCACTACATCCTTACTTGATGTATTATTTTGTTTTGCATATTCATATACACGCATTTTACTCATACGTTCACCCCCGAATTTATTACCCGAGTAACGATTTGAACTTCGCAGCAAACCCTGCATCTATAATTGCAATGGCTACTCTTTGGGCTTTGCCAATAGCTTTCGATATCGTATCTCTGTCGTCCACTATGACATATGGAATTTCATAGGTTTTACATTTATCCGTTAATTTTTTTCGTGTTTGCGGACCTATATCGTTCGCTAACAATACTAGTTTTGCCCGATTGGATCGAATTTCTTTAAGTATTGCATCTTCACCAAGTACACACTTACCTGCTCGATGAGCAAGACCTAACAAATTTAAATAATTACTTTTCATGATTCTTACCTGTTATCAGCGCTTTAAGTTCTTCAAATATGCTAGCATCGATGTCAGCATTTAAATGGCGACTAAGGACACTTGATTTTTCTGCCTTTGCAATAACATCCAAATCCTTTGATACATATGCGCCTCTTCCATTTTTTTTACCAGTGGGGTCTACAAACACTTCCCCTTCCTTATTACGCACAACTCGAATTAAATCTTTTTTTGGCATCATTTCATTTGTTACTACACATTTACGTGTAGGTATCTTTCTTTGTTTTGTCATTTAATGATCCCCCTTATTCAAACAAGCTTTCCTCATTGTCGGAATAAGTCTCATCCGCTTCATCCAATAAGCCTTCATCACGTGCTTCGGACTCACTTTTTATATCAATTTTCCATCCAGTGAGCTTAGCAGCAAGTCTCGCATTTTGACCACGCTTGCCAATAGCTAATGATAATTGATAGTCAGGAACAATGACAGTTGTCGCTTTTTCCTCTTCATTCACTAATACTTCAACAACTTTAGATGGGCTTAACGCATTTGAAACATATACTGTTGGATCTTCAGACCATTCTACTACATCAATTTTTTCTCCTTTTAATTCGTTTACAATTGCTTGCACACGCTGGCCTTTTTGTCCAACACATGAACCTACCGGATCAATTTCTGGATCTGGCGCGTAAACAGATATTTTAGAGCGGTCTCCTGCTTCCCTAGCAACGGACTTGATTTCGACAATGCCGTCATAGATTTCTGGAACTTCCATTTCAAATAATCGTTTTAATAACCCTGGATGTGATCTTGAAATATAGATTTGTGGGCCTTTGCTTGTATTTTCAACCTTTGTCACAAAAACCTTGATTCGGTCATGAATATAATATTCCTCCGTTGGCATTTGTTCAGCCTCAGCAAGTTTAGCTTCTATTTTTCCAAGGTTCACATAAACGAAGCGTGCGTCCTTTCGTTGAATAATTCCCGTCATTACATCTTCTTCACGGTCTGAATACTCTGAGAAAATCACACCTCGCTCTGCCTCGCGAACACGTTGTGTTACGACCTGTTTGGCGGCTTGGGCAGCAATCCTTCCGAAGTCTTTTGGTGTTACCTCTACCTCTACGACATCGTCAACCTGATAATTAGGATTAATTTTCTTTGCCTCTTCTAATGATAACTCTTGCTGTGTATCTTCTACTTCATCGACAACCGTTTTTCTAGAGAAAACGCCCATTTTCCCAGTTTCTTCATTTAGTTCCACACGTACGTTTGTAGCTGATTTAAAGTTTTTCTTATATGCAGAAATCAAAGCAGCTTCTAACGCTTCCAATAGAATGTCCTTATCAATACCTTTTTCTTTTGCTAAATAATCAATTGCATCAAACAATTGCGTGCTCACTTTTCTTTTCCCCCTTTAGAACGTTACAGCAAGTCTAGCCTTTGCTATTTTACTATACGGTATTTCTACTGTTAATTTGCGTGTTTTCACCTTATATTCTATCGTTAGCACATCATCTACAAAACGCTTGAGAACTCCTTCATATGACTTCTCGCCATCTACGGGCTCATATAGCTTTACATAAATATTGCTATTTATATGTTTCTCGAAGTCCTCTTTTGATTTTAATGGACGTTCTACTCCTGGAGATGATACTTCCAAAAAGTAAGCTTCCGATATTGGATCGGTTTCATCTAACTTTTCACTCAACTCTTCAGACACTTCTCCACATTCTGAAATATCTACTCCGCCATTTTTATCAATATAAACTCGAAGGAAACGATTTTTTCCTTCTTTCACATACTCAATATCGACAAGCTCTAAGTTCTTTTTCTCTAGAATAGGTAGAACTAGCTCTTCCGTTGTCTTAATTACTTGAGAACTCAATACATATCCTCCTTTATGCTGTTGTTTACTTACTAGTATGAACAAATCATTCCTATTTCATTTGAGTGAACTGCCTCCATCAATATAAAACCCCTGCCGTAAGGAGTGGCAAGGGAAGTCATTGAGCAAAGTAGAGGTATGAAGAAAGAGTGGGCTGTCACCCACTCTTTAAAAACGTTCGTATCATTACTTACCAAAATAAGTATATCATATGGATAAATACGACGCAAGTTTACGTGCATGTAGGAATAGTATATCCATTACAACCTCCAAATAAACTTAAAATGGAGAAGCTCAGCCAACAGAATTACACTAGAATAGTGATAATTGGTTTTTCTCAGCCATTCCTTCTAAACAGCCGTGATTATCCAAATACTCCAAAACTGTTTTTGAAATTTTGCTACGTTCTCTTAAATCTTCTTTTGACAAAAATTCTCCTTCTTCTCTAGCCTTTACAATATTTATTGCAGCATTAGTACCCAATCCATCCACAGCATTAAATGGAGGAATGAGCGCATCACCATCTACAATAAATTCAGAAGCACTCGATTTATATAAATCCACTTTTTTGAATGAAAAGCCTCTTTCGCACATTTCTAATGACAATTCGAGTACGGTTAGTAAATTCTTTTCTTTAGGCGAAGCATCATTTCCTTTTGCTGTGATCGTCTCAATACGATTACGTATCGCATTAGAGCCTTTGATCATTGTGTCCAATTCAAAGTCATCTGCACGCACCGTGAAGTAAGCGGCATAAAAGAAAATCGGATGATGAACTTTAAAATATGCGATTCGCACTGCCATTAACACATATGCAGCAGCATGTGCTTTAGGGAACATATATTTAATTTTTTTGCATGATTCAATATACCAGTCTGGTACATCATGTTTTTTCATTTCAGCAATCCAATCATCTTGAAGCCCCTTACCTTTACGAACAAATTCCATGATCTTAAACGCTAGCGAAGCATCAAGTCCTTTATGCATTAAATACACCATAATATCATCGCGGCAACCAATTACATCAGGTAACTTACAAATACCATCATTAATCAATTCTTGAGCATTTCCTAGCCATACATCTGTACCGTGAGACAGTCCCGATATAATTACCAATTCTGCAAACGTATTAGGCTTCGTATCTTCTAGCATTTGCCGAACAAACTTTGTTCCAAATTCTGGAACTCCTAATGTGCCCGTCTTACAATTAATTTGTTCTGCGTTAACCCCAAGTGCTTCTGGTCCTGAAAATATAGTCATCACATCAGGATCATCCGTTGGTATTGTTTTCGGATCAATTCCGCTAAGATCTTGAAGCATTCTAATTACTGTCGGATCATCGTGTCCGAGAATATCTAACTTTAATAAATTATCATGGATAGAGTGAAAGTCAAAATGTGTCGTTCGCCATTCACTATTCCGATCATCTGCTGGAAATTGAATTGGAGTGAAATCAAATATTTCTTTATCATCTGGCACAACAATGATACCACCTGGGTGTTGCCCAGTTGTACGCTTCACTCCTGTACATCCTTGCACTAATCGATCTACTTCCGCATTTTTATAAACAAGTTGTTTATCAGATGCAAAACCTTTCACATACCCATAAGCAGTTTTTTCTGCAATCGTACCAATTGTCCCAGCTCGATAAACATTATCTACTCCGAACAGCTCTTTTGTAAAATTGTGAGCACGGGGCTGATAATCACCTGAGAAGTTTAAATCAATATCTGGAACCTTATCTCCTTTAAATCCTAAGAACGTTTCAAATGGTATGTCTTGACCATCCTTCGTTAATGGCTTATCACAATTTGGACATGTTTTATCAGGTAAGTCAAAACCACTACCTACAGAACCATCCGTTATGAATTCATTATAATGGCAAGCTTCACATACATAATGTGGAGGTAAAGGATTGACTTCAGTTATTTCTGTCATTGTAGCCACAAAGGAAGAACCAACAGAACCACGTGATCCAACTAAATAACCATCATCTAACGATTTCTTAACCAGTTTATGAGAAATCAAATAGATAACTGCAAAACCGTGACCAATAATGCTTTCCAATTCCTTTTCCAAACGATTGGTTACAATCTCTGGAACTGGATCACCGTAAATTTTTTTCGCACGCGTGTAACACAAATCTCTCATTTCTTGATCAGCGCCTTCAATCGTTGGTGTGAATAATCCATCCTTTACTGGGGAAATGTCTTCTATCTCCTCAGCAATCATAGCCGAATTAGTAACTACAATTTCCTTCGCTTTCGCTTCTCCTAAAAAGTGAAAAGCTTTCAGCATCTCATTTGTTGTACGGAATGGTGTTTTAGGTAATGTTACTCGATTTAATGGATTTCCTGCTTGTGAAGCAACTAAAATTTGGCGATATACCTGATCATGATCATGAAGATAATGGACATTTCCAGTTGCAACTACTCGCTTTCCGATTCTGTCGCCTAACTTTACTAGTTTCTTTAAAATATCTAAGATCTGTGCTTCGTTTTGCACAAGGTCCTTCTCGATTAAATGGGTGTAATTAGCAGGTGGCTGCACTTCTATATAATCATAAAATTCCGCTACACTTTCCGCCTCTTCTTCGGACTTCTGCATGATTGTCTCAAATACTTCACCTTGATCACATGCTGAACCAATTAATATACCTTCCCGATACTTTTGTAATAAAGATCTAGGAATTCGAGGAACTCGATAGAAATAATCAATGTGTGCATGAGATACTAATTTATATATATTCTTTAAACCCTCTTGAGTCTTCGCAAGTAAAATACAGTGAAAAGGACGTGATCGTTGATATGCATTTCCTTCACCCATGTGATTATTTAATTGATTATGATTCGTAATTTCTTTTTTTAGTAATGCTTGCACTAACTTCCATAACAAATAACCTGTTGCCTCTGCATCATAAATAGCTCGGTGATGTTGAGTAAGCTCAATATCAAGATGTTTACATAACGTATTTAAACGATGATTTTTCAATTGTGGGAATAAAAATCTAGCAAGCTCTAATGTATCAATGACAGCATTATCTGCTTTGTTATAATTTATTTTCTTAAATCCTTGGTTTAAGAATCCCATATCAAAACTAGCATTGTGAGCTACTAATATATCGTTCCCCATCCAGCTATGAAAATCTTTTAATACATCTTCCACCTCAGGTGCATCTTGTACCATCTCATCCGTAATTCCTGTTAAATCTGTAGTTGTCTGAGACAAGGGATGATGTGGATTAGCAAAAGATTCAAATCGATCAACGATCTCACCTTGATGAATTTTCACAGCAGCTAATTCAATGATTGTATCATATACTGCCGAAAGACCCGTTGTTTCCACGTCGAATACAATGTATGTGCCTGTCTCTAAGTCAAGATTCTTTTCATTATAGGCAATTGGCACGCCATCATCTACTAAATTTGCTTCAACACCATATAACACTTTAATTCCATTCTTTTGGCCTGCTGCATAAGCATCTGGAAAGCCTTGTACACCTGCATGATCTGTAATAGCAACTGCTTTATGACCCCATTTTGCAGCTTGTCCAATCAAATTTGCTGGCGATACGACTGCATCCATCTGGCTCATTGTTGTATGAGCATGTAATTCCACTCTTTTTTCTTCATCCGGCGCATCATCCATACGAGGTGCTACTTTCACTTCCTGAATATCATTAGCCATCATGGCCAATTCATTCGTATACATGTCCGTTTGTATACTCCCTCTCGCCTTAATCCACATCCCCTTTTTAGCTGCTTCAAATTTCTCTGCATCCTCATCGCCTTTGGAAAACATTTTGATTTGAAGAGAATCGGAATAGTCGGTGGCCTTGATTATCAGCAAGCTTCTACCAGAACGTAGCTTACGTATTTCGGATGAAAATATATAGCCCTGAACGGTTATTCGCCGTTCCTCTTCTTGGATTTCTTCCATTCTTATCGGTTCATCCTGAATTTTATATCCAAGCATAAGTGGCTTATTATCATTTTGTCCGTTGTTCTGATCCCGCTTTTCTTTTTCTTGTACGGTTTTTAGTACTAGCTGTTGATCCTCTAAAGCTTTTTGTTCCTTAAATTTCTGGAAATCAGCTTCCTCCGTCTTTACTTCCATTTGCATTGCATACAACGGTAGCCCAGTTTTTTGGCAATAACTTTTAAAGGTTGTTTCAAGTCGTTTTTTCAGTGCAGTGGCTTCAGCTTCATTCCTAGCTGTTAAAATGATGTTATTATTTTGAATTTGAGGAATTTGATTTTGCACCATTTCTTTATATGCTGGAGACAAATTTGTAAGTGACTGTATAAAGTGCTGCCAATATTTTACTGTCGTATCCGTATCACAAGATTTTTCATTCGTAACAATAGAAATGTCTACCTCTGCAATTTGTTGGAAGCTGTTACGCAGTTTACTTTCAAACACTTGGTATACTTCCCACGGTAGCACTTGTTCTGTATTAATATGAAAATGCCATGTTTTAGACTGTTTATACACTTCCAATTTATCTAAATAGCTATTCTCAAAATATGGGAGATGCTCCTGAGTAATATCCAATTGTTTTAAAAGTACATCCATCTTTTCTTTTTTAGAGATATTCATTTTCATCCTCCTACCCCTCACCCTTACTAGAAAGAATAACCTTCAGGAAGGGATCATTCATCTCATACATTAATTATAGTGAACCATCACTGTATTGACCAATCATTCATTTTTACATAGTGGAAACCCTTGCCAACACTTATTTGACAAGGGTTTTCTTGTTGTCTAGGAAATTATAAAATTAGCCTATGTGGGTAATTATGGGCGTGTTGAGCCGCGTCCAGCTAGGCGACTTCACGAATCGCAATACGATAAGGCGTCATCGGCTCGATTCCTTTATCCTAGCTGACTCGCTCCAGTCGCTACGGGAGCTTGGACTTTTGCTCAAAATTTTTGATTACCACGGTAGCCACTATAGAAATAATTCCTGAATATCATTCCATGTAACAATGATCATAAGAAGCATGAGCAAAGCAAAACCGACGAAATGAAACAATCCTTCCTTTTCTGGAGAGATTGGTTTCCCTCTCACAGCTTCTATTCCTACAAATAACAGTCTCCCTCCATCTAAAGCTGGAAGTGGAACTAGATTGACGATTCCTAAGTTAATACTTAGCATGGCCGTCCACATTAAAAAGTTCATAAATCCAGTTTGAACAATTTGATCTGTTGCATCATATATACCAACAGGTCCTGATAATGTTTCAATTGGTAATTGTCCAGTAATTAGCATGGCTAAGTTAGTTACTATTAATTTTGTTGTTTCAAATGTTTGCGTAAAACCATATGTTATTGTGCCGAGAACCGATTTCTCGAACCCTTGGTATACTCCGATCTGTCCATATGAACCTTGACCTTCTTGTCCAGGCACCTCTGCTGGAACAATCGTTAATGGAACTTCTTCCCCATTACGAAGTACAACAATATCTAGTTCTTCCCCAGGGTTCTTTCTTACAATGGAAGTAAATTCCTTCCACGTTGAAACCGATTGATCTTCTATCTTGATAACCTCATCATCGCTCTTCATACCTGCTTCTTGAGCAGGGCTATCTGGTTGTATTTGCCCCATTTTTGCCTCTTCAACCGGAACTCCTTGAATAAGTCCAAGTATTAAAAAGATAACAATTGCAAGAACAAAATTCATCATAGGACCAGCAAAAAGCTGCATAGCACGTTGACCTATCGTTTTGGAGGCAAATTGACGATCATACGGAGCGATTTGCGTTTCTCTTTCATCCATTACAAAAAATGCCTTCGGATCGACTTCGAAGCTAAGTTTTTCGTCTTGCTCATCAACCTCATAGCCTTCAATTCGTAATTTGTGATCTAAGTCCGCATGTTCTACTTCAATAATACGAGCATTTGGGTGCTTCGATTTATGATTTACAATAATCTTATTTACTTTTCCTGCATCGTTAAATTCAAGACCAACATGGTGGCCTGGTTTCAATTCGATAATTTCTGGATCCTCTCCAGCAACTCGGACATATCCACCGATTGGAAGGAGCCGTATTGTATATACAGTTTCATTTCTAGTAAAAGCAAATATTTTCGGACCAAAGCCGATCGCGAATTCTCTAGCGAGCATACCTGCGCGTTTTGCAAAAATTAAATGGCCCCATTCATGGATAAACACGAGTAAGCCAAACATGAATATAAAAGCGATAACTGTGTTCAAAGAAAGCACCTTCCTTTAGGGGATAAATTAATAACCTTTTATCTGTGAATTCTTACCTATACTAGTATATTATAGACATCCTACAAATATTTATTGCCTGCATTGTTTAGTTAAAAAAACCAACCAAATGTAATATAGGCATTACAAACAATAAACTATCAAACCGGTCTAATATACCTCCATGTCCTGGTAATACATTTCCTGAATCTTTTACTTCATAGTGACGTTTAAATGCGGACTCGACTAAGTCACCAATTTGACCAAAAATAGATGCCAATAGAGATACACTACTAATTGCTAGAAATGAATCTTCTATTGGATGAATAGCCTGAAAGATCACGCCAACAACAATTGCTAAAAAAACGCCTCCTAGCGCACCCTCAACCGTCTTATTCGGACTGATTTTTGGCCAAAGCTTCCGTTTACCGAATGCTCGTCCAAAAAAATATGCACCTGTATCTGTTGCCCAAATAATAAGAAATACGTAAAGTATCGTTGCTAATGCGTCGGTGCTTTCAGGTCCAACTCGCGCTTCAATTAAATAATAAAATCCCATTCCTACATAAATAGCTGATAAAAGCACTACTCCAGCATGATCAAAAGTAAACTTGTTCTTAACGAGTACCGTATACGATAATAAGAGTAGTACCATTAGCATAATGACTTCTGACTTTGTAAACCAAGCTAAAGGAGTTAAATCTGTATTACTCTCTTGCATCAAAATTAACCACACTAATCCAATTCCTAAGATGGATGGAATGGAATACTTGGAAATTTTACCCATTCTTATCAATTCAACAAAGCCAATTGTGGCCATTGCATAAACCAAAAGTTGAAAAGGCATCCCTCCGATAATGACAAAGGGCACAAATATAATTAGTGCAATAATGGCTGTAATAATTCTTTGTTTCATTGCAATTCCTCACCTTAAATTCCGCCATAGCGTCGTTGACGTTGCTGATACTCTTGAATAGCTTCTTGAAATACTTCTTCCGAAAAATCTGGCCAAAGGACATCGGTAAACCAGAATTCGGTATAGGCTAACTGCCATAAAAGAAAGTTACTTAGTCGTTGTTCGCCACTTGTACGAATTAATAAATCCGGATCACTTAATCCCTGCGTATATAGATATTTAGAGAAGATTTGTTCATCCAATGAATCAATGCTTAGTTTGGAACCATCAATATCTGTCATAATCTGTTTTATCGCTTGCATTATTTCATCTCTACTTCCATAGTTTAAAGCAAAATTAAGCAATAATCCATCATTACCCTTTGTTTTATCAATAGCGTATTGAACAGCTTTTTTCGTATGCGTAGGCAAAGATTCAAAATCTCCAATTGTTTGAATTCGAACATTTTTCTCCATTAACTCTGGTAAATGAATATGTAGGAATTCTTTCGGCAACTTCATCAAATATTCTATTTCAGGCTTAGGTCTTTTCCAATTTTCAGTTGAAAAAGCATAAAGGGTTAGTACTTTTATGTTCGACTTATAAGCAGCTCGCACTACTTTTACTACTGAATTAACCCCTTCCTTATGACCTGCAATTCTTGGTAGGGCACGTTTCTTAGCCCATCTTCCATTTCCATCCATTATTATGGCTACATGATTGGGGATGTTCTCGGTCTCCATCTCCATTTGTTTATCGTTCGATGTCTTTTGTTTATTTTTTATAAAAGGAAGTCTAATTGACATTTTTTGTCCTCCGAATGCTGTTGATTATCCATATCATGATTCTACAACTATCATCTATATGTAAACCGCATTGATTATATGCCAGTCCATTCTGGATAAATCATCATTATATCACCAAATCATTTTATATTATAACGATTTTGGCGTAAGAATACAAAAGCCCCCTTAAACAAGAAGAGGGCTTATACATCTTATTTTACACGGAATTAGACTAAACTTCCATAATTTCTTTTTCTTTATCTTTAGCAAGTTGATCTATTTTTGCAATATGATTATCGGTTACCTTTTGAACTTCATCTTGGGCACCTCGTAATTCATCCTCAGGCAGACTATCGTCTTTTTTCAATTGATCATTGGCTTCACGACGAATATTTCTTACTTGCACACGAGATTCCTCCGCGTATTTTCCAACTACTTTCACTAAATCTTTTCTGCGTTCCTCAGTTAGTGTTGGGATATTAATGCGAATCACATTCCCATCACTAGAAGGTGATAATCCTAAATCGGCTTTTTGAATTGCTTTTTCTACATCGGAGATGGCGGATTTATCATACGGTGTAATAACCAATAAACGTGCCTCAGGTGCCGTTACGGAAGCTAACTGATTTAACGGTGTAGATGTACCATAATAATCAACATATACACTATCTAACAAATTAGGGTTTGCTCTACCTGCTCGAACAGTTGCTAAATTTTTCGAGAATGCTTGAACTGCTTGCTCCATTTTTTCTTTCATTTGTTTCATAATACCTTCAGACATCTTTATTTCCCCCTTATCGTAGTTCCAATATTATCTCCTTGGACTACTCGTTTAATATTTCCTTCTTCCATAATAGAAAAAACAACTAATGGAATATCATTATCCATACATAATGTGGAAGCAGTAGAATCCATAACTCCTAGTCCTTCATTCAGCATTTCCATATAAGATAGATTTTCATATTTTTGCGCATCTTTATTAACCTTTGGATCATCTGTATATACGCCATCTACATTATTCTTAGCCATAAGGATTACTTCAGCTTCGATTTCAGCTGCGCGTAAAGCAGCAGTAGTATCAGTTGAAAAGAAAGGATTTCCTGTACCGGCAGCAAAAATGACAACACGTTTTTTCTCCAAATGACGAATTGCTTTTCTCCTTATGTATGGCTCAGCCACTTGTCGCATTTCGATTGATGTCTGTACTCTAGTAGGTATACCCATATTTTCCAGTCCATCTTGAAGTGCTAGAGAATTCATAATTGTTGCTAACATTCCCATATAGTCAGCAGTAGCACGATCCATACCCATTTCACTACCAACCTTGCCTCGCCAGATATTTCCACCACCTACGACGATTGCGATCTCAACATCTAATTCGGCAACTTCTTTCACTTGATTAGCGATAGACTGAATAATTTTAGGTTCAATGCCATATCCTTGTTCGCCACTTAAAGCTTCTCCACTTAATTTAAGTACGATTCTACGGTAACGAGCTGTTGTCATAATAACCTCCATAGAAATTTGATATTGTTTTGTAGTTTTGTTCACTTGGGGATAGATGGAGAAATAGGGAACAACTATTGTGCTCCCTATTGACCTATCATTTATTTTTTAATTTGGCTCATTACTTCATCAGCGAAGTTTTCATCACGTTTTTCCATACCTTCGCCAACTTCATATCGTACAAATGTTTGTACAGATGCGCCCTTATCCGTTACATATTTTTTCACTTTTTGATCTGGATCTTTAACGAAGCTTTGTTCTAATAAACAAATTTCTTCAAAGAATTTACCAAGGCGTCCTTCAACCATTTTTTCGACAATATGTTCTGGCTTACCTTCATTTAAAGCTTGAGCTTTTAATACTTCACGCTCATGGTTTACCTCTTCATTAGATACAGCATCACGTGATACATAACGAGGGTTTACTGCTGCTACATGCATCGCAACATCTTTCGCTACTTGCTCGTCTGTTGTACCTTCTAGTAGCGTTAATACACCGATGCGGCCACCCATATGCAAATACTCACCAAATGCGTCGTTGTCTGTTTTTGACAAGATTGTAAAACGGCGTAGCGATAATTTCTCACCAATTTTTGCAACAGCAGAATTAATGTAATTCTCTACAGTGTCTCCACTACCATCCATTTCTTGTTGTAACGCTTCTTCCAGCGTTGCAGGGTTACGATTAAGTAAATGTTTTGCTAAATCAGAAAGTAATTGTTTAAACTGATCATTCTTGGTTACGAAATCTGTTTCACAGTTAACTTCTAAAAGAACTGCTTTATTACCGTCTATTTCAATGTACGTTGAACCCTCCGCAGCAATTCGGTCAGCCTTCTTCGCTGCTTTTGAAATTCCTTTTTCACGAAGATAATCAATTGCTTTCTCAATATCTCCGTCCGTTTCTTGTAGCGCTTTTTTACAATCCATCATACCTGCGCCAGTTTTTTCACGTAATTCTTTTACCATTTTTGCAGTAATAGCCATAAAAATCCTCCTTTGGATAATCAATGTAGTATCTCGTTCTTTAAAAAAGGTGATAAAAGGCTCTTATCCTCTTATCACCCTCACCTTTCAATTGATTACTCTTGTTCTGTTTCAGAATCGGTTGCTTCCTGTTGCTCTTCTTGCACTTCTTCTGTTTCTTCCCCTTGTTTCACCTCTAAAATAGCATCTGCCATTTTTGAAGTCAAAAGTTTCACCGCACGAATAGCATCATCGTTTGCAGGAATTACATAATCAATTTCATCAGGGTCACAGTTTGTATCCACAATTCCGATAATCGGAATATTTAATTTATGCGCTTCTGCAATCGCAATTCGTTCTTTACGTGGATCAATGACAAACAATGCATCAGGTAGTTTATTCATTTCTTTAATTCCACCAAGGAATTTAACTAGGCGATCTTTTTCTTTTAATAAGTTAACAACTTCTTTTTTAGGTAACACTTCAAATGTGCCATCTTCTTCCATACGTTCGATATCTTTCAAACGATTGATACGTTTACGAATTGTTTGGAAGTTAGTAAGTGTACCACCTAACCAACGTTGGTTTACATAGTACATACCAGAACGAGTTGCCTCATCACGCACAGAGTCTTGTGCTTGTTTTTTTGTACCTACGAAAAGGATTGTACCACCATCAGCTACAACATCCTTTACATAATTGTACGCTTCATCAACCTTCTTCACTGTTTTTTGAAGATCAATGATATAAATTCCGTTACGCTCTGTAAAGATGTATTTTTTCATCTTTGGATTCCAGCGACGGGTCTGATGTCCAAAATGTACACCAGCTTCAAGTAATTGCTTCATTGAAATTGCTGACATTAAAAATTCCTCCTAAATGGTTTTTTCCTCCGTTTAGATCATTTTTGCAAACAGACCATTTACATGGCACCACATTTACAAATCACTAAACGTGTGTATTTATTACTTGCTCAACCTACGAAGAACATAGTATTCACACCAAAAAATAATATATCATAAGCATGAAGACTTATCAAGTCAAACATATGAATTTTTTCGTATTTATGTGCATAAAATTAATACTATGCATGCTTACCAGCCATTTTGATAATCAATTCAGCCTCCGTCTTTCCACAATTTAATTGCCGAGCAATTTCTGTAATAGACAACCCTTTGCTATACAGATGTAATATCCTTGCTTGTAAAGAGGCTTCTACTTGATCATCCTCGTGAACCTCTGGCTCGTATTCGGAATGAGCTTGCTGTATTTCTCCAGCCCTTTTAGAATCCTGTGTGGCAGAAGCCTCAGATACCTCTTTGGACTTTCTATCTCTATGTGTAGTTAACTGATTTATCAATCTGTCATTTTCCTCTTTCAATTCTTCTAGATAGTTGTCGAGGAGAGAATTTATTTCTTCAGAACTTATTTGGTTTGGCTGATTTGGCTGCCTTACCTGTTTTAATAATTGATAAATAGCAGCAAAGGCAATAATATGTAACAAAAAGCTGATAATTAATAAAAACGATGTCATCGAATCCCTCTTTTATCCATTAAAATCTACACGTTTTCCTAAATAAGGATGACGCCATTCTTTTCGTTCTCGCTCTTTTTCTTCATCTTTTGCTTGAATAGAAGCGTTCAATCTTTTTTGATCTTGTTGCTGTTTCCATTTTAATTGCTGAAGATCCTTTGACCCCATTACTCGTTTCCGTTTTAGCTCTTCTTGTTGTAGCTGTGTTTGGGCAAGTGATGTTTGGAAATTCTCATTTTGTTTTAGCATTTGCTCTTGCATTTTACCTGCATCCTGAGAACGAGGAATAGCAACTTGTAATTCTATCGATTTCCACCCCATAAAATCTACACCCCTTACGGCTATTCGAATAATGGATAAATAACAATCTCATTATCTACTAAATGCATTTTCACAAAATGTTGATTGTCTTTGATAATTCGTCGATATTTTCCAAATGCAACGATTACATTCGAAAAAATATAATTTCTTACAATTAATTCTGCATAATGTTCACTACCTATACTGGAGTTGAGTTTATCAAGTTGCAATGTTACTTCTTCAAGTTGTTCATTCGTTTTGTTCCATGAATTCTTTTGACGAAGTAGGGTGATGCGGAGCTTTGGATTTTGCTCAATATCTCTTTGCTTTATTTTTTCGCCTAATATTCTTAATTTCGACAGCGTATCTTCTAATTCCTTTTTTTTCTCTTGTAACTGCCTTTCCTTCGTTTCAATGGATTTATCTACACCGAATATAATCTCTGTTTCCGTGCTAAGACGATTACCAATGTCCTTTGCTTCTATCGATTTACCTGCAGAAAGGGCACCTCCTATAATGTTCCCTTTTTGACAGAAAACATGACCCTTGACCGTACAGTTACTATGTAGAATGGAGTTTTCTACATATAAATCTTGTCCAGCAACAGCGATGCCTTGATTAATATAGCCAATTTTAATGGATTCGTCCGCTTTTATAGTTCCTTTTGCTTGGCCAGCCAAGCCCTCTGATACATAAACAGAACCTCCAGCAATCACCGTAGCCGCCTCAACCATACCAAATATTTTAACATCACCTTTTGCCTTGACTGTATATCCAGTGGGAACATCTCCATGAATAATAATGGTTCCTACAAAATCAAGATTTCCATTTTTCATGGATAATGTTTCTTCTACTTCAAATACAGGCTGAATTTGGATCCACTTGTCGACCTTACTTAATTGCCCCTCAGATGCAGCATAAAAGGATTGATCTTCCTCCCGATATACAACATTTTTCCCGGCCTTTACAACCGCTGGTCTTCCAGGTCGAGCGGCAATTTTTGTACCATCAATCGTATACCCATATTCACCTTCGGATGGGTCATACAGCTCTGCAATTTTTTCCCCTTTTCTCACAGTAGGAATCCGCATAACATCCCTGAAATTCCAATTACAATCACGAACGATATCTGTTGTAAAATCAGAGATATATTGCAAAACCCCATCTTTACCATGTTTCACTTGCTTCCCTTTTGCAACCGTTATTGGAAAGGTTATTTCCGACAAATTACTAGAAAGTTGAGATATTGATTCCTCCATGACTCCATATAAAATTCGATGATCTCGTAAGAATTGACGAATTTCCTCATCCGAAATACTACTAATTTCTCTCTCTATTTGTTCTTTCGTATCTAACTGTGCGACCATCTTATCCTTAGAAATAGTTACTTGAAAGATATCATCTAATTGACCCACTTGTATTTCCTCCTTTTACTTCCACATCATCCCGTTATATGGATTTTAAAAAGTGAGGAGAAAAGATATATCGAATGATTGCTAATGTTGTATTCCATTCATTATGCATTTTGCTTACATCAATTGTAATAGCAGTTATCAAAGCAATTGATATTCTTTTACATACCCGACTCTTCAAATCTTCACTTTGTATAAACACCCTTTATGAAAAGGATTGTATTTTTTTTAAGGTAGATCGAAGTTTGACTATCGATTTTTTGTGTATTTGTGATATTCGTGAAGTAGTTAAGCCTAGTACTTGTCCAATTTCTGTTAATGTTAGCTCCTCGTGATAAAACAAACTAATTACCATTTGTTCATTTTCATTTAAAGCCTTTATTCCTTCTTTAAGTTCATCTTTTAATTCATTGTTTATCATATGATCTTCTGGTGCGACTGTTTTATCATCAGGGATAGAGTAGCCAATCCCCTCTTTTAACTTCATCTTCTGGTCACTTGGCTTATCTTCAATAGACAATATATTAGCAAAAAGTGAGTCACGCATTGCACTCTCCACCTCTTTCACTGTCATGCCGATGTTGTCTGCTATTTCTTCGGTAGTTGGCTTTCTTTGGTTTTTTTGCTCTATTTGGTTTGACACCTGCTCAATTTTCTTCGTTTTATCTCGTAAAGAGCGAGGCAACCAATCTTCCCTTCGTAATCCATCCATTATCGCACCTTTAATCCGAAATGATGCATAGGTATCGAATTTTAGATCTCTGCTCGGATCGAATTTCTTTAGTGCATCATATAGTCCCATTAAGCCAAAGCTCTTAACATCCCCTCTATTGACATTGCTCGGCAAGTTACTTGCAATTCTCTCCACATGAAAACTTACAAGATACATATATTTATCAATAAGTTGATTTGCTGCATCCATGTTATTATAAACTAACCAGTCATCCCACAGCTTCTCTTCATGAGGAGATTCATTCACTATCATTATATACACCCCTTTTATTACGATCTGCTCTGATCTATTCTAAATAAAGGTTTCTTCTCTATTAATTTTTCTGATTTTTAGCTTACTGGTTTCTGGATCAAATTCTATTGTTCTACCAGTATTTCCTCCCACATCTTGAGCAACTACTGGAATATTACAATCCTTTAGCTTATCTAAAACTGCCTCTACATTTCGAGGGCCAATTCGCATCATATCGGAACCAGAAGCGAATTGAAACATTTGCGCACCACCAGCAATTTTTGCTTTTAATTTATGTTTATTAGCTCCACAATCTATCATTTTTGTAATTAATTTTGGGATGGCTGTGTCTGCATATTTATACGGATTGTATTGCTTCTGTCTGGCCAATTGAGAATTTGGAAGCAGGATATGAGCCAATCCCGAAACCTTTTCCGTTTCATCATAAATTACTACTCCTACACACGATCCTAATCCAGATGTTCTAATTTTCATAGGAGGAGTTACAACATTTAAATCTGCAATACCTACTTTGATGATCGACGCTGTTTTATTCATATCCATTTATTCCTAACGCTTGAAATAACTTTGGGAATGAGTCTGGATCAGGAATAAAGAGAAAATGACCTTCTATACTATGAGATAGATGCGAGGGATTCATCTTCGTATTGATAATGATTGCATAATCCGTAACTTGTGATAGTTCAATAAGTCCTGCCGTTAAAATCGCTCCTGCCATATCTATGCTGAGATACGGAACAGATGGCTGCATATTTACTTGTGTGAAATCTGATAGAGCAGATAGGTATGCACCAGTAACAATATTTCCGGTTTCTTTAAGTACAGAAATAGCTAGTTCATTATCAGAAGAAGCAAGTAAATTCATTGCTTGATCTCCTGTTATTTCTCTAACTAATGCTTCAGCTCTCTCAGTTGATAGGATAAAATAAACGGTTCCTGGTGCAACGCCCTGTATTCGGAATAAAAGTGCAACAATAACTTCATCTGGCCCCCCCAGCAACTCCATCATTTCGTCATAGCTTACAACGTTTACGGAAGGAACTTCCATATCTATTTTTCTATTTAGTAATTTAGACATGGAAGTTGCCGCATTTCCTGCTCCAATATTTCCAATTTCTCGCAAAACATCTCGCTGTATGGTCGTGAGTTTTGTATAGTCCATGAACGATTATCCTTCGACAGATTTTAATTCATGAATTTCATCTTCGGTTAATACTTTTTGCAAATTAAGAAGGATTAATAGACGATCATCTAATTTTGCTACCCCTTCTATATAATCCGCATCAACCGTACCAATAACTTCAGGTGCAGGTTCAATCTCATTTTCTGGAATATCAATCACATCATTTGCAGCATCTACTACGAGACCAACTTCCATATCATCTACGAAAACAATAATAATTCTGGTTGAATCAGAAAATGCTGTTTCCTTCATCCCAAAACGTAATCGTAAATCAATAACAGGCGTAACCACTCCTCTTAAATTTATGACACCTTTCACAAAGTCAGCTGTTTGTGGCACTCTTGTAATTGGAATCATCTTTTCAATAGATCCCACCTGCTGCACAGAGACAGCGAACTCTTCATCCTCTAATTGAAATACAATTACTTTCCTATTCATTAACGTTTCATTTTCCATTTTTTTCTCCTCCAATTATCATTTTTATATAACTAATGCATTACTATCTACGATTAAAGCTACTTCCCCATCACCTAGTATCGTTGCTCCAGAAATAGCAAATGTATTTGATAAATAACTGCCTAAGGATTTTAAAACTACCTCCTGTTGTCCTATAAAGGCATCAACAACGAGTCCTGTCATTTTATTCCCTTTTTTAACAATGACAACCGATATATATTCATTATCTATTACATTATCATCTGCTGGAACAGTAAAAATATCATTGAGAAATGCTAATGGAACCACTTTCCCTCTAAAATCAATTACTTTTGTATTATGTGCATGCATGATATCATCCCGATGAATAATTGCCGTTTCAATAATGGATGACAATGGAATAGCGTATTTTTCATTTTGTAATTCGATAAGCAATACGGAAATAATGGATAACGTTAAAGGTAATTGTATAGAAAAGATAGACCCTTGATCTTTCTTAGCATCAATCGAAATCCTTCCACCTAATGATTCAATTGTATTTTTAACAACGTCTAGACCTACACCTCTTCCGGATATATCTGAAACCGTATCTGCAGTAGAAAAACCACTTGCCATAATCAATTCGAATATCTGCTGATCTGACAATAATTCGGATTGACTATCATTAACAACACCATTTGCGATAGCTTTCTTTAATACTTTTTCTTTATTTATACCAGCACCATCATCTTCAATTTCGATGAAAACGTGATTGCCACTGTGATAAGCTTCGAGTTTAATCGTTCCGTGTTCAGACTTTCCTTTTTTTAACCGTTCGTCTGGAGATTCAATACCATGATCAATTGCATTCCGTATTAAGTGAACGAGCGGATCACCTATTTCATCTATTACGGTTCGATCTAGTTCCGTTTCTGCCCCAATAATCTCAATTTCCACATTTTTATTTAGATCCCTTGCTAGTTGGCGAATCATACGAGGGAACCTATTAAACACTTGCTCTATTGGCACCATCCGCATCGTTAAAATGATGGATTGTAAATCACTAGACACGCGAGACATATGCTCTACGGTCTCCTGTAAATCTCCATGGTTTAAGTCTAGAGAAATTTGTTCTAATCTGCCTCGATCGACGACAAGCTCCTCGAATAAATTCATCAGGACATCAAGTCGGTCAATATTAACTCGTATCGTCTTGTTTGCTGAAGTTTTAGCAGAATTTTGCTGCTTTTTGTCCTTATTGGACTTCGTTTCTTGTGTCTGCTGTTCATCCCTTGCTTTATCATTGCTTTGTTGATCAGCTTTATACGTGCTTGCTGAGAAAGTATGAACTTCTACTTGTTCAATTTCTGAAACTTTTTCTATATTTGTTGAAATTTTTTCTTTAGAATGTTCTGATATGAATATTACTGTAAAACTAGTATCAAATTGTTCTTCTTCTAATTCATTTACAGATGGCTCAGATTTAACGATTTCTCCCAATTTCTCTAAAACCTCAAAGACCATAAATACTCTTGCACCTTTTAAGAGACAGTCTTCTCTTAAAGTCACGTTAATCTCATAATTGGAATATCCACGGTCTGATGATTCACTTAGTATCGTAAGTTCAAACTCATCTAAACCCTGAACATGTTGTAGCTGAGTCGCTTCTTGTTGCTGGGTTGTGCTATCTGCTTCTTTCATCTGTACAGCCGAAACAGAATTCCCGCTTTCGATAGCCTGCAATTGTTCAACAGCTTGAGAAACATCTCTCGTGCCATCGCCACCACTCGAAATGTCTTCTACCATTTCATTTAAATGGTCCACTGCTGCGAATAAAATATCCATCATTTCGACGTTAACAGTAACCTTCTCATACTTGATTGCATCAAATACATTTTCTAGTTTATGGGTTAAATTTGCTAAATCACTAAAACCCATTGTTGCTGACATTCCCTTTAATGTATGAGCAGCTCGAAAAATCTCTTCAATGATTTTCTTTTCATTAGGGTTTTTCTCTAAGGCTAAAAGCTGATTATACAAAACTTCTAAATGCTCATTACTTTCATCAATAAAAACTCCTAAATACTCTGTTGTATCCACATTAAAGCCCTCCACCTATAATAATTTTGTTATAAAGTCGCTTATGTCACTTAACACCACTTCTTTAGTAACGAGATTTGTTCGCACCGCTGCTTTGGGCATGCCATAAACAACAGCTGATTCTTCTGATTCAGCGATAACAACGGTATCCTTATCCCCTGCCTTTAGAGCTTTGATACCATTACTACCATCGCTCCCCATCCCAGTAAGCACGACTGCCAGCTTATTAACATGCTTTACATTGGCAAGTGAAGTAAATAACACATCCACCGATGGTCTATGTCCATTAACTGCTTTTTCCTTCGTTAGTTCTATTGCTACAGATGTGCCGATAGACTTTAGTTTCATATGTAAATCTCCTGGAGCAATATAAACAGTTCCGTTTTTCACTATTTCTCCATGTATCGCTTCTTTTACAGTAACCTGGGATTTTTGATTTAATCGTTCAGCAAGAGATTTCGTAAAACCTGCTGGCATATGTTGTACGATAAAAACTGGTGCTTTTATGTTTTTAGGTAATCGAGTAATAATCTGTTGAAGCGCTCTCGGTCCACCTGTTGATGTCCCGATTGCGACAATACTCTGTGCGAATTTAGTTAAAGCACGAGCATGACCAGTTGGTAAAGATGGGGGTTTTTCCTTCGCCCTCTCCTCCTGCTGCTGTAAAGGTAATCTAACCTTTGACGCCGTAATAACCTTCGATATAATTTCCTGCTTCATCGTTTCAATATCAATTGAGATGGGACCAGATGGCTTCGTAATAAAGTCTACTGCACCACTTGAAATTGCCTGTACTGTCTTGATTGTTGTATCCTCAGAGGCGGCACTTGAAAGCATAACTACTGGTATAGGATTGCTGTTCATTAATTCACGTAAAGCTGTTATCCCATCCATAATGGGCATATGAATATCTAAGGTAACAACATCTGGTTGTAATTTTTTAACTTTATTGATTCCATCTTCACCATTTCTAGCTGTTGCAATTACTTCCATACGATTATCACTTGTTAAAATGTCTGAAATCACTTTACGCATAAAAGCTGAATCGTCAATAATAATGACACGAAATTTACTCATGGCCATTTACCTTTCCGTTAAAAGCTGTTTTAGTTTACCTAAAAATGATGGCGTAGTATCTGATTGATTTACAGGCTGAACACTACAATAATTCTTTACTAACTGCTTCATTGCTCTGGCAACAGCAGAATTTTTTTTCAATAATACGTAAGGGGTTTGCCTAATGACAGCCGTGGTCACTGTTCTATCCTCAGGTAATGTACCTAATAGCTTCGTTTCCACTTGTAAAAATTGAAAAATTACCTGATTGAATCGCCTTAGTGCTTCCCACCCTTCTTTTTCTGAATGACTTCGATTCATAATCACTTGCATTGGTAGCGTATCGTCATAAGAAACAATATGCTTTATCATGCTATAAGCATCTGTGATAGAGGTAGGCTCAGGTGTGGTGATCACAAAGCATTCATCAGATGCTAAGATAATTGATAAACTATCTTGTGTAATTCCTGCTCCCATATCAAAAATGATAAAATCGTAGTAATTAACTAGTTTCTTATATTGCTGAAAGAAGAAATTCCTTTTATGCTGATCGATAGAAAAAATATCACTTAATCCAGAACCAGCTGCGATATAATCCAAATCCCCTGGACCATGTTGAATAATTTCCTGAATAGATAGGTGCTCTTCAAACATATCGATAATCGTTCTTTCAACATGTAATCCTAATAAAATATCAATATTTCCCATACCTATGTCCATATCAATAACTAGCACTCTATTACGTTGTCTTACTAATTCCAATGAAAAATTTATCGTAATATTTGATTTTCCTACCCCACCCTTTCCACTAATTACAGCTATTGTCTTCGCCTGTGTAAAGTCCTGCATTGCTTTTAACTTTTTTCGAAGTCCATCTGCCTGATCATGCCTCATCCGATGACCTCATTACAAACGAAGCTAACTGTTTAGGTGATGGGTAGATTAAGTCTTCAGGCACATCTTGACCATTTGTTATATAACCAATTCCGATCTGTTTTCCAAGGGCAATATTTAGAATACTACCGAATTGACTCGTTTCATCTATCTTAGTCAAAATCACTTCTTTAATAGAAATTTCTTCAAATTGATCATATATTTCGCTGATATCTCTTGGTTTAGCCGTTAATGATAGAACTAAATACGTATCTGATTCCAGATTACTTTTTGTATCTTGTTTCATTTGTTTTACGTATTTTTCATCTCTAAAATTACGACCTGCGGTATCAACAAATATTAAATCAAATGTGTTAAATTTCTCGATTGCTTTTTGGAAATCGTCCTCCGTATAGGCTACTTCTACTGGCACATTCAATATTTTTGCATATGTTTTTAACTGCTCAACAGCTGCAATACGATACGTATCTGTAGTGATAAAAGCGATTTTTTTATGATCATTTAGCTTACTGTTTGCAGCAACTTTTGCAATTGTAGTTGTTTTTCCTACACCAGTTGGTCCAACAAAGTAAACTAATTTCTTATCATAGGATATCCCTTCGAAGGAGACCTGTTTGAGTCTATTCTCTATTTCCTGTTTGACTTCAGATATGATCGACTTGTAGCTACTACTATGTTGTTCTGCATCCTCCTGCCTATGCAAGACAGAATCAATAATGCTTGTAGCAATTTCGGTATCTACTTCTTGTTCAAGTAAATAATTATATGCTAATTGAAAATCAGCAGGGTACGTAAAATTCCCAATTGCAGAGTGATGTAGTAATTCTTTTACCTGTCTTAGCTCACGCAGTACATGTTGGTCATCTCTTTCATGATAAGCTTCATTCGATTCTACCTTTTTATTGGGCATTACTACCTTTTTCTTAGATAAATGTGGTTGCGGATCTCTTGCGGCTATTACTTCAATTTGCTGTTTTGTCAACAGACCGAGAAATCTTTTTTTCTTTACTTCCCTAGAATTTAAAATAACGGCTTCTGTACCAAGCTCTTTCCTAACTTGTTTCATCGCTTCAGGCATCGTATCAGCTACATATTTTTTTACCTTCATGCAATATTCACCACCCCGACACTTTGTACTTGTACGTTGGGCTCTAGCTCATTATAGGACAATACAACAACTTGCGGTAAATATCGATCTAGTAACTGTTTGACATACATTCTTACTGCTGGAGAACAAAGCAATATCGCTGTCTCTTCCTGTATGGTCAGTTTTTCTACCTCTTCATGTAATTGGTTGATCACCCGTTGCTGAACATCAGGATCCATGGAAAGATAGCTTCCATGCTCTGTCTGTTGAATACTCTCAGCAATTGCTTTCTCTACTTTTCCAGAAAGAGTAACTACTTTTAATGCCATATCTTCGTCAGTATATTGCTTAGTTAATTGAGATGATAATGCTTGTCTTACATATTCAGCTAGTAAATCGGTATCGTTTGTTAATTTTGCAAAGTCTGCAAGTGTTTCAAATATAATAGGGAGATTACGGATTGACACTTTTTCTTTTAAAAGCTTACCTAGTACTTTTTGAATATCACCTACTGCAAGTGGCTCTGGTGTTACTTCTTCAACAAGTATTGGATAGGTTTCCTTTAAATGATCAATTAATTGCTTAGTCTCTTGTCTACCTAATAATTCATGAGCATGTTCTTTAATGATTTCCGTTAGATGTGTGGATACAACAGAAGGTGGATCTACTACCGTATAACCGGATAACTCTGCTTCATCCTTTAAATCTTCGTTGATCCACTTTGCAGGTAGGCCAAAAGCTGGCTCTTTTGTATCTATACCATCAATTTCGTCATCTTCCATATCTGGAGCCATTGCTAAATAATGATCAAGCAATAATTCACCAGAAGCTACTTCATTTCCTTTTACTTTTAAACGATATTCATTCGGGTTAAGCTGGATATTATCGCGAATTCGAACTACTGGAATAACAATTCCTAGCTCAATTGCAAGCTGCCTTCGAATCATAACAATTCGATCGAGTAAATCGCCACCTTGGTTCGCGTCAGCCAGCGGTATAAGAGAATAACCAAACTCAAATTCGATAGGGTCCATATTTAATAAATGTACAACATTTTCAGGCGATTTCATTGCAGCACTTTCCGTTTCATCTTCCTCTTCCTCACTTGGTTCATAGACTACTTCTGTCTGCTTTAATAACAAATACCCACTTAAAGCTAGTAAACTAGCAATGATTGTAGTAAGAAAAAAGTTGATGGGTGTTAACCCTAATAAGAACACTGTTCCTGCTGCAATAAATAGCAGCTTCGGGTATTGGAGTAGCTGTCCAGTAACATCTGTACCTAAATTACCTGTTCCTGCTGTTCTTGTTACTACGATTCCTGTTGCGGTTGATATGAGTAAAGCTGGTATCTGACTAACTAATCCATCACCTACAGTCAATCGCATAAACGTATTGATCGCTTCTTGAAACGACATGTCCATCTGTACCATACCAATAACGAGACCAAAAATAATATTGATTAGTACAATGATAATACCCGCAATAGCATCGCCTTTTACGAATTTACTTGCACCATCCATGGAACCGTGAAAATCTGCTTCCTTTTCTATTTTTTCTCGTCTTTCTTTAGCTTGTTGTTCCGATATTAAACCTGCGTTCAAATCTGCATCTATGCTCATCTGTTTACCTGGCATCGCATCTAAAGTAAATCTAGCCGCCACCTCAGAAACACGCTCAGAACCTTTAGTGATTACAAGAAATTGGATAATAACTAAAATAACAAATACAACAAAACCTACTAGTGGATTCCCCCCAATTACAAAGGAACCAAATGTATCAACAACCCCACCAGCATCTGCTTTGGATAAGATCGACCTTGTTGTAGATACATTCAATCCTAGGCGAAATAAGGTTAATAACAAAAGAAGTGTAGGAAAGACTGAAAACTGTAATGCCTCTTGTGTATTCATCGAAACTAAGATTACAATTAGTGCTAATGAAATATTACCTAATATCAATACACTTAACAGCCATCCTGGTAACGGGACAATCAACATAATAATAATTAAAATAACGCCTAAAAGAACGGATAGATCTCTTGCTTTCATTGGGGTCTCTCCTTATTGCTTAAACTTTTTTCTCCAGCTTATATACATAAGCCAAAATTTCTGCTACAGCCTGAAAGAATTCTTCAGGAATTACATCCCCTATTTCAACTGCTCTATATAGAGATCGTGCTAAGGGACGATTCTCAACCGTCATTACTTCATTTGTACGAGCTATTTCTTTAATCTTCAACGCCACCTCATCAATCCCTTTAGCTAAAATATATGGCGCTTCAGCTTTTGCCTCATCATATTTAATAGCAATTGCAAAGTGGGTCGGGTTCGTAATGACTACATCTGCATTGGGCACCTCGCTCATCATTCTGCGTGTAGCCATTTGTCTTTGCTTTTCTTTAATTTTCGACTTTATAAGTGGGTCACCTTCAATGTTCTTATATTCATCCTTAACGTCTTGCTTTGACATTTTCATGTTTTTCTCATAGTCATAACGTTGATAAGCATAATCAAAAACGGCCAAAAATAATAATACGATTATTGCTGTTATTCCCATGACCATCGTAACCTGCCCAAAAAAACCAAGTGCATTGTCTACTGTTTTAAAGGACAGCATCATCATATCGTCCTTATATATCCATATCACTGTAAATGTCACAGCGCCAATACAGACAATTTTCAATAATGACTTAAGAAGTTCAACTAATGCACGTAATGAAAATATACGCTTCGCTCCTTGAATTGGATCGATTTTTTTTAAATCAAACTTTAATGGCTCTGTTGTAAACAAAAAGCCAATTTGTAAAAAGTTTGAAGCGAAGCCAGCTACAATAGCAATTATCATAAGTGGTGCGAGCATTTTCGATACTTCCATCGCTGCTCCTGAAAATACTTTATGTACTGTCTCTTCCGTTACATCCCAATGAATAAACTCTGTAAAAGTATGCTAATATAATCTCATCATACTATTCTTCATGGAATCGCCGAACACAAAGAGAATGATAAAAGCGAATAAAAGTAGAAAAGCTGTATTAACATCCTGACTTTTGGCTACCTTTCCTTTTTTTCGCTCATCCTGCCTTTTCTTCGGGGTAGCTTTTTCTGTCTTTTCACCAGCAAAGAATTGTAAATCGAGTTTCAATTGCAAGTTAAGCACCTCCGAACAATTGCATTAGGCTGCGGATTGTAGCAAATAAAATTTCAAACAAGTTCTTCACTAAAACAACATATAAACTCATAAAAAATAACAAGGCAACAAAGCTCACTAAAATTTTCAATGGTAATCCTACTACAAAAACATTTAACTGAGGCACAGTTCTAGCTATAATACCTAAGGCAACGTCAACAAGAAATAAACAACCTACAATTGGAATTGCAATTTGAAATGCAATAAGGAACATTTTATTAAATGTATCAATGACAAATGTAACTATATTTTCATTTTGAAATGGGATAAAAGCATCTATTGGTATAAATTGGTAGCTATTTACAATCCCATCTATTAAAATATGATGACCATTTACCGATAATAAAAAGAGTAAAGCAATAATATAGAAGTACTGTCCTGTTAATGGACTCTGAGCACCAGTTTGCGGATCAATAACATTGGCTATTGCGAACCCCATCTGAAAATCGATAAATCCGCCTGCAATTTGAACAGCAGATAAGATAATATAGGCTATTAATCCGATAAAAAGTCCTACCAAAGCTTCTTTTACGATTAATAACAGATACATTTCATCTACTGGTATGGAAGGTGCATTCACTGTGTAAAACATTAGAAAAGCCAAGAAGAAACTGAATCCTAGCTTAAACAGTCTCGGAATTGTTCGATAAGAGAACAACGGCATTGTAGCAAAAAAAGCTACTACTCTTACAAGAATTAACAAAAATACAGAGATACTATTAACATTAATTATTTCTAGCATACAATTACCCTACAAACTGATTTATATTTTTAAACAATTCGGATGTGAATTCTACCATTTCTGTAAGCATCCAAGGCCCAAAGAATACAAGACCAACCAGTACTGCCACAATCTTGGGAATAAACGCCAACGTTTGTTCCTGTATCTGTGTTGTAGCTTGAAAGATACTTACCAGTAATCCAACAGCCAAAGCTAATAATAGCAAAGGACTTGTAACTAATAGAATGGTATAAACACCTTTTTCTGCCAAAGTTAATACGAACTCACTGCTCATGGGAGCAAAGCCTCCTTAATGCTGAATACAACTCGCAGTATGACTTTAGTTGCAACATTCCAAAGTGGTTTCCAGCATGCTCTAATCTAATTATGAAACATTTCATGAATACCACCTACCAGTCCATCCTAAGATTAGAATCCATCCAACAGTGAGTGGGTAATTAAATACCAGCCATCTACAAGAACAAATAATAGAATTTTAAAAGGTAAAGAAATCATTACTGGGGGAAGCATCATCATCCCCATCGACATTAATACACTGGCAACAGCCATATCAATGATTAAAAATGGAACAAATATCATAAACCCCATTTGAAATGCTGTCTTCAATTCGCTTATTGCAAATGCAGGTACTAATGTTGTCAGTGGAATGTCCTGAACAGTTTCAGGACGTTCCAATTCTGCATAATTCATAAAAAGCGCTAAATCTTTCTGACGCGTATGCTCCGCCATAAAATCCTTTATGGGTATACTCGCTTGATCATACGCTTCATCTAACGTAATCTCTTCGGCAAATAATGGTTCTAATGCTTCGTCATACACCTCATTGAAAACTGGAGCCATAATGAAAAACGTTAAAAATAACGCAAGTCCAATTAGTACTTGATTTGGTGGCATTTGCTGTGTCGCCAATGACGTACGAACAAATGACAACACAATAATTATTCTAGTAAAGCTCGTCATCAAAATTAATATACTTGGTGCTAGTGACAATACAGTTAATAGAAGAATTAATTTAACTGATGTTGAGATATTTGCCGGATCGGAACTGGAAAACATATCGATAAATTCATTCATTCTGATCTTCCTTTTGTTTATACTGTTGGATCAATTGGGTTCTATTTTTTTTTAGTTTATCCAGCTCGTTCACAAAATGACCTTTAAAATTCTGTTTCGAATGTATAGAATCTGAATTGGTAGTTTCTTTTGTGGTTACCCGTTGGACGAGAGTTGATAATGGACTATTGGCATCGGTTGTATTTCTTTTCAACAAATCTTCCATTAATGCTTCATCGTCAATCTCTTGAAGCATTTCTACATTATCTCCAACCCCAATAAGATAGAACTTGCTACCAACACGAATAATTTGAATTGACTTGTTTTGCCCAACAGAAATACCGCCAAGGTTTTCTAGTGACTTCACTTGATTAAACAAGGCATTTTTCTTCTTTAAAAATTTTAACAGTAAATAGATCAGCCCCAATATGAGTGCTAAAGCAAAAAATAGCTTTATAAAATTAACCCAAAATGGTTCTGTATCTTCTTCCGTCGATAAGAGTGTTGATTTCTCCGTGTCTCCATCTTCCGTCGATGACTCTGCTGGTTGCTCGCAATCAGCATTTTTCTCTAAACAATCAGTAACAGATTTGGTTGCTGCATCTACTTTTATGGAAACAGTAAATGAAAATAGAATAATAGTCAGTAGAATGCAAAACCGTAACGATTTATTCAATAGTATTCACTCACTTTTTAGTTCAATGCCTTTTGAATTGCTTCTAAAACACGATCCGCCTGAAATGGTTTAACGATAAAATCTTTAGCTCCTGCTTGGATCGCATCAATAACCATTGCTTGCTGCCCCATTGCAGAGCACATAATTATTTTCGCTTCAGGATGACTAGCTTGAATTTCCTTTAATGCTGAAATCCCATCTTTTTCAGGCATGGTTATATCCATCGTCACAAGATCTGGCATAAGCTCATTATATTTTTCTACCGCCTGTGCACCATCTTGTGCTTCACCTACTACCTCAAACCCATTTTTAGTTAAAATATCTTTAATCATCATTCGCATGAAAGCTGCATCATCAACAATTAGAATACGGTGTGCCATTCGTAAATCCTCCTATGTATAATAAGATATTATTTTAATTTCATTATTCTATCTGATTGACTAAGTATGTCCGTAACACGAACGCCAAAGTTTTCATCAATAACAACTACTTCTCCAGTAGCAATTAGTTTTTCATTTACTAATATATCGACAGGCTCTCCTGCTAACTTATCTAATTCAATAATGGAACCAGAAGACAAATCCAAAATATCCTTAATTGTTCGTTTTGTCCTCCCAAGCTCTACAGTTACCTTAAGCGGGATATCCAAAAGCATATCTAGATTCCGTTGCTCGGTATTATTTAATGCAACCTGGTCAAAGTTGGAAAAATCAGCCTTTTGCACTGATTTATGTGCTGAAACAGCATTACCTAAGTATTGCGGTTCCTCTCTTACCTCCTCAGATGAGACGGATTGACTTTGCTTATTTGTAGACATAGGCACCTCCACCTGCTCAAGCGCTACAGCTGATTCTTGTTCCGCTGGTTCACTATTTAATAACTGATCAACCAAATTTTTTGCGAATTGAATTGGCATGAGCTGCATGATATTAGAATCTATTAAATTACCAACCTTTAATTGGAAGGAAACTTTAACAAAAGGATTCTCATCAAGTACTGCTTCTGACTGATTGTCTGGATTTTCTAGATGAATCGTTGGTGGTGATATATCTACCTTCTTATTAAAGACCGTTGACATACTAGTTGCTGCAGCACCCATCATCTGATTCATTGCCTCTTGTACTGCACTTAAGTGAATTTCATTTAATTCTTCTGATGGTTTTGTACCGTCTCCACCAAGCATGATATCGGAAATGATGGCAGCATCCTCGGCCTTGATCACAAACACATTTCTACCCGTAAACCCTTCTATATAGTTAACCTGAACGCTTACTGGTTCAAATGTAAAGGCCTCTAATTCCTTTTGTTCCATGACAGAAACTTTCGGTGTTGTTATTTCTACCTTTTGATTTAATAATGTCGATAAAGTCGTAGCAGAGCTTCCAAATGAAATATTGCCAATTTCCCCCAACGTATCCTCTTCAATTGTTGATAGATGATCATTGGTAGGGTTTTTCTCTACTTCTTCATCTTCATCAGAACTAACTTTTAATAATGCATCTATTTCATCTTGAGAAAGCATCCCGTCATTCGCCATGTTCGTTCCCCCCTTTAAATTCTTCCATTATTTGAACAGACATTTTATTTTTATATTTACCAGGCTGTACATAGAATTTTGGCGCATCATTTACCGCCAATATTAGCGGGCTTTCTATTCTATTATCCAACCCGATAACATCATCTTTATTTAAGTTCAGAAATTGCTCAATTGAAATTGTAGATTCTCCTAATAGTGCTTTTACTTCAATTTGTGCTTGTTGTAAGTTCTTTGTTAACTTTTCATATGCATCTACGTCTCTTTCTTTACTAGATGTTTGCATCCAGTAATGTACCGAAAGCTTGGAAATAATTGGTTCAAGCACAATATGAGGTATACAAATATTAATCATGCCACTTTCTTCACCAATTGTTGTATTCAGTGAAACAACCACAACCGTTTCATTAGGTGATACCATCTGCAAAAATTGTGGATTGACTTCAAAATCTTCTAATACTGGATCAATATCTACAATGGTAGCCCACGCCTCTTGAAGATTGGTAATTGCCTTTTCAAATAACTGTGTCATTAGAATTGTTTCGATTTCCGTTAAGTTTTCTACTTTATTAACTCCACTTCCCATACCGCCCAATGTTCGATCAAGCATGGCATAAGCAATATTTGGGTTAACTTCCATTACTAGTCTACCTTCTAAGGGTTCGACACTATATGTATTAAGAATAGTCATTTTTGGAACAGAACGAATAAATTCTTCATAAGGAATCTGATCCACTGACGCAACAGTAATATTGATGTACGTCCTTAATTGTGCTGAAAAAAAGGTAGTTAATAGTCGTGCATAATTTTCATGAATTCGCGATATACTGCGGATTTGATCCTTGGAAAATCGTAATGCTCGTTTAAAATCATATACTCGAACTTTCTTTTCTTTATCTTCTTTTTTTAATTCCTCCGCATCCATTTCACCTGAAGTAATTGCGGATAATAGGGCATCAATCTCATTTTGAGAAAGAACTTCATCTACCAAGTATATTCACCTCCATCGTGGAGTCCTAAATAAATTATTTATTGTAAGATTTTGCTTATCGTATATACATCTGTGATTTTTCCAGTTGTCATTACTTCATTTAACTTTGTTTTAACAACTTCTTCTAAATCACCTAAGCCACTCTTGAAATCTTCTTCCTGCATTGTAGCCAATTCTTTGATTAAAATGTTTTTTAATTGAAAATCCCGCTTACTAATTTCTTCTTTAGCTTCCTTCCTATTCGTAATCACTTGAAACTGAATACGAACAAAACTTCCATCCTCTAAATCTGTTGTTATTTCAGGTGTTTCATAAGAAAATTCTTCGATCTTATCAATAGATGCTGCAGATCCCTTTTGATCGTCCGCGTTCATATTCCATACCACTACAAATGCAGCTATTCCCACAATCGCCAATACCGCCAATGAAGAGATCATTGTTTTCATTAAACTACTCATCGTCTTTCTTTACCTCCCTTTGTGCTCTTTGTATACCAATTTGTTGATAATAGGCCATTACTAATTGAAGTACTTCCGCATGAGAGTTTTTTACTACTAATTTCTTACCATTTGTTAAGGTGATCGTTGTATCTGGAAATTCTTGAACCTGTTCAATCAGGATCGCATTTAAAGTAAATGGTTCGCCATTTAATCGAGTTAAAGAAATCATTATTTAGGCGGGAGTGTGTTTATCACACTCCCTACCCCCTTACTATCGTTTTAGATTTACTAGTTCCTGGAGTATTTCATCTGATGTTGTTATTATTCGAGTATTCGCTTGGAAACCACGTTGTGCTGTAATCATTTCCGTGAATTCTTCCGATAAATCAACGTTTGACATTTCGAGTGCGCCACTTACAATCGACGCTGTACCATCTGTTTCAGGAGTAACAATTCCATTAAACCCGGCATTTTCCGTATTTAAGAAAAGATTACTTCCCGCTTTTTCTAAACCTGCTGGATTAGCAAAGCTTGCTAAACCGATTTGACCAGCGGTCTCTGTGTCCCCATCTTCATTTGTATAAGTTACGGTACCATCTGATTCAATACTAAAGCTTTTTGCATCGTCTGGAATATTTATCTTTTCGTTATTAACATCTTGTAAATACAATCCATCTGAATTAACAATGTCACCATTCGTATCCAAGTAAAAATTACCTGCCCGCGTGTAATACGTCGTTCCATTACCTTCTAAAACGAACATTCCATCTCCCTCTAAAGCAAGATCTAATGCTCTAGTAGTTGTTTGTCTAAACCCTTGTGAATGGATGTTGTCAATTGAACCGAGTTGCGAACCTAAACCTACCTGAGCTGGGTTTACACCACCGCGACCAGCAGTTGGTCCTTGAGCACCAGAAGTAGTCTGACTCATCATGTCTTGGAAAGTTACTCTTCCTTTTTTAAATCCAGATGTATTTACATTAGCAATATTATTACCTATTACATCTAGCTTTGTTTGGAATCCTTTCATGCCTGATATTCCTGCATACATTGAACGTAACATAGTTCATTTCCCCTTTTTGGTTATCAATTTATTGGCTGCTTCTATCATTCAACAGCTGATGGCCTCCCTAAAAAGGGTCCAGCCTTATTTCTCAATCAAAATCGTTCCATTAATATTCGTAAATATTCGACTTGTGGCTTCTTTTCGATCCATCGCAGTAACAACAGTATTGTTTTTCGTACTTACAAGTAATGCTGCATTATCCAAAACAACAAGCGAGTCAGTAATTCCTTTTTGCTTTGCCTCCGCCATTTTGCTTTCAATGACTTGCCATTGGTGCTTATCGATATGAATATTTCGTTCCTGTAAACGCTCCGTAGCATGTTTACTAACTTTGAGCTCTTTTAAGCCCAATTCAGATGTTAATAAATCCTTAAAGCTCGCCCTGTTTACTTGGTTATTTGGATGTTTAGCACCAGGAATCTGTAAAGCCTGCTGGGGCAACTGATGAATCCGGTGATCTATATTATTCACTTTCTTCATCCTCCGGATTTTCTGGATCAGTTGGATCCTCTCCATTATTTTCACTACTATCTGGATTACTTACTTGAATAGCTGCATCTGCATAGATCTTTTCCCCATTTTCTAACTCTAAAATTGCCCAACCATCCTTTTGACTAACAGCTATTACTTTACTTGTTTCGATATCTAGCTTTTCACCAGTTTCTTCATCATAAGCTTGGTAGGTTACTTCTTTTCCAATCATATGGCTATATTTAATTACTGGTGAGACAAGCTGACTTTGTACGAGTGTATCGATGGAATTAGTCATATTCATCATTTGCTCTAATGAACTGAACTCCGCCATTTGCGAGATAAATTCTCGATCATCCATCGGATTTGTTGGATCCTGACTTTGTAATTGTGTCATTAATATTTTCAAAAATTCATCCTTACCTAATTCAGGGCTTGGCGATCTACTAGGTTGATTAGACAAGTATAATGATGGATCTATCTTTGTCATATAAACACCTCCTATACTTGTTCATTTAATAATAGTTCTTCAAACTGTGTAGCAAAGTCTTCATTCTGATTATTTTCACTCTCTTGAGAGTCATTTCCGTGCTGATCCTGTTCTCTAAATTGCTGTGAATCGGCTTCAGATCCTGTATCCTTAAGAACTTGCTGTCCCTGTTGAAACTGAATCTCTTGCTTCTCTACAACTACTTGCTGAGGTGAGAACATACTTCTTAGTTGATGCATATTTGACTCAAGCATATCTTTAGTAACCTGTGAGCTTACTAAGATCTTTACTGTCATCTGCCCATCCATTTGAGTTAAGCGAACAACCATATCCCCTAAATTTTGTGGACGCAAGGTAATTTGAAGTTGATTACTTCCATTCGCCATTGTCAAGAACTTACTAGACTTCATGATCTTCTGAAATTGCTGAATGAGTTCTTGTCCAGAATTATTCATGTTCTGCTGGCTAGGGTTTAAGTAGATCATGTGCTGCTCCATTTTTGCCATAGGTAATGTTGATACATTTGCTTGATTTACTACTTGAGAATAAGCTATACTATCTTTTTTCGATGAAAATGTCTCTAGTGCATGGTCTAACCATTTTGCAACATCTGCGCTCGTAACTTTAGCATCCGTATGATAAGGCAATTTTTGCGCTATTTGATTTCGTTTTTCAAATGCTTGTAAGAGTTGTTGCCAAACTATTTTTTCTTTCGAATCTGCTGGTTTACTAGCTAAAAATTGCTCGACAGAGACCTTTTCTGTACCTTTCACCGAATCTGTCCACTGCTGTAATAATGGCAGGAGTTTAGTGGATGCCTTCATTAACTCTTGCTTGTTCGATATTTGCGAAACAACAGCTTCCACCTTTGCAAAAATACTCGCTAATTGCTGTTGTAAAGAAGGTTCTAACTGTTGTACTTCGATGTCGCCTGTTAAAAGCGCAGGTAGCATCCACGTCGCCGTCTCTTCATTGGATTCGACATGCCCTTCATTCTCTTGCTCGCTTCCTACTACCCTATTGTCTGTCAATTCTTTCCCATCTAATGTGGATAGCATGTTAAAGAAAGTCATATCTATCGTTTCAAAGGGTATACTTGGTGTATCTTGCTGGTTCTCTTGGGATTGCATTCCCATTTGAAGTAGCTTATTTGCTGCCTCTTGTAATTGCTGCTTACTAAGTAATAGGTCTTGAAACGGTTGAGCTTCCTCATTTGTATGGCCTAATTGACTATCTTGCTTCATCATTGGATTCGAAGTTTGTAATTGCTGAAAGAGCATCCCAATTGCGTTCATTATTTCACCTCCTTTCAATACAATTACATTAATTTCCACTGTTAATAAATTGTTGTGTTAGCTTTGCAGCTGTTTCTGCATTCATTGACTCTAGAATGCTGCCACGAGTATCATTTGACAATTCCTTCATTATTGCTAATGCCGTTTCTTGTTCAAGCTCTTGTAAAATATTAGCTGCTTGATCAGGATCCATATCTTTAAAAGAATTGGCGATTGTTTTGACAGTGGTTACCTCTTTTTTCACCTGTTCGTCATCAGACTGCTCTTCATTTTCATTAGCTTGATTATTTTCAAGCTTCATTATTTCTTGTTCGAGCTGTTCAACAGTAGCTTCCTTATCTGTAAGATCCACCTTTAGCTGCTCAATTTCAGCATCTTTATCAGACATCATCGCTTTCACGCTTTCATCTTCACGTTTCAACTGTTTTTCCTTATCTGTTTCAACGAATGAAGAAACAACCGGTATATTATTACCTTTATCCTTCAACCAGCCGGTAACATCAATACCAGCAATACTCAAAACGACCGTAGCTAGGGCAATTGTAATGATAATAGGAATTACAATTGCAAAGAGGAACCATAGGACAGGATTCATTTTTCTTTTATCTGTATTGTTTTTCTTTGCCATTCACTTCACCTATTTTTATGATTTAGAAATTGATGAATAGATACCTCATCCATTGTAGCCTTTTCCTTTTTGCGATTTGCTGCTGCTTCATCTTTCTTACGAGTTTCGATAATCTTTTCATATTTTTTCATCTCAACATGTGCATCTGTGAGCTTGGATTGCTTTGCTTCCATATCGAATCTTGCCTTTTGGACTTCTTCTTGTAAGTGCATAATATGATTATTTAAATGCTCGATATAAGTAAATTGTTCTTTTAACTTATCAAGAGTAGTTGATTCCGTAAGAGCAGTCTCGTATACTTCCTCTGCCATTTCTTTCTTTTTAAGAAGTTCATAGAGCTGTGTTGCTGTTTTTTCAAAAAGATCAATAGACTGTTGATATGCCTTCTGTGCGTGTTTTTTTTCGGTTTCACGTATATGTAAAATCTTGGATAAAACAACCGTCTCCGCCATTAGCTTACACCTCCATGAAGTAAGTTTTTCATCGAATTAATCGATTCTTGAAGTGTATGATATTCAAAAATATCTTGTGAAAGAAACGATTGGATTTTAGTGTGATAAGAAATAGCTCGATCAATTTCACTGTCTGTCCCTCGTTTATAGGCGCCAATTTGAATCAGTTCACTATTTTCTTCATAAGTAGCAACGAGCTTACGTATCTCCTGAGCTGTTTCCTTGTGCTCGTTATCTGCAACTTGGTTCATGACACGACTAATAGATTTCAACACATTGATCGCTGGATATTGTCCACGCTCAGCTAATTTCCTATCCATTACAAAATGACCATCTAATATTCCACGTACCGTATCAGCAATCGGCTCATTCATATCATCTCCATCTACCAAAACGGTATAGAAGGCTGTAACCGTACCATTTTCATTCGTACCGGTTCGTTCTAGCAATTTTGGCAAGGTAGCAAATACGGAGGGCGTATAGCCTTTGGTGGTTGGCGGCTCACCTGTAGCCAAGCCAACCTCACGCTGTGCCATAGCCACACGTGTAACAGAGTCCATCATTAGGTTCACACGGTAACCTTGATCACGAAAATATTCACTTATTGCTGTTGCTGTATATGCTCCCTTTATTCGCATTAATGCTGGTTGATCGGAAGTAGCAACAACGACAATCGATTTCTTTAGTCCGTCATCTCCTAAATCTTTTTCAATAAACTCCCTTACTTCTCGCCCGCGTTCTCCGATTAATGCAATGACATTAATATCTGCCCCACTATTTCGAGCAATCATTCCTAGTAATGTACTTTTTCCAACACCACTTCCTGCAAATATTCCAATTCGCTGTCCCTCTCCGACAGTCAGTAAAGAGTCAACTGCTTTGATCCCAACCTGCATTGGTTGTGCAATTGGTGGGCGAAGCATTGGATTTGGAGGAGATTGCTCCGTTAAATAATTTGCTAGACCTTTCGGCAAAGGGCTTTGATCTAATGGGTTTCCCAATGAATCTATTACTTTGCCAATCAGTCCACGGCCAATTTTTACTGTTAATGCCTTGCCAGTAGATTCTACTAAGCACCCGGGTCCAATTTCTGCAACCTCTGAATATGGCATTAGAATAATTTTTTCATTATTAAAGCCAACTACTTCCGAGAGAATAGGATTCCCGCTTGAAGAAGAGGAATGAATGAGACAAACTTCTCCGACATTCGCTGCTGGACCTTTTGACTCAATCATAATTCCAACAACCCGTAATACTTTTCCATACCGCTTGTAGGTATCTGCTTGATCAATTGCTGTTAGATAATCCGCTACCTTCATTGTCTGTTCTCCTCAGAAACTTCAAATAGTATTTGCCGGATTTCTTGTAACTGTGTATCAACGCTTGCATCGATTTGCCCAAATGGATGCTTAATCATACAACCGTAATCCTCTACTTCATCCGTAACATACAAGGCAAGCTTTGCATCCTTTTCAATTATCGTGACGAGTTCTTCCTTATGCTGCACAACAGATTCATACTGATTAGGGTGTAGGTAAATGGAAATTACCGATTGGTCCTTTAATTCCTTTATTGCTGCATTAATAATTTCTAAGAAAGAGTTAGGTTCCTCATCAATTTTCTGTTTTGTAATCTTTTCAGCAGTATGAAGTGCGATTTCCAATATGGTGTCGACATTATCCTCAATCAGCGCTTGATAGTCTTTCCTTGCCGTATCAATAATTTGATTAGCTTTTTCTAAGTCACTTTTATATTTAGCAAGACTTTTTGATTCTCCATCTGTATAACCTCGAGAAAAACCTTGCTTGCTAGCAGCTTCGATATACGTCTGTTTTTCCGTTTCCCATGCCTGCTTTTTGCTTTCAATTTCTGCTTCCGTTTCTTCTAGAAGCTGCTGTGATTGATTCTTTAACTCTTCTAATTGAATTTGTGCCTGTTCAATTTCTTGAAGCAACGTTTCTTGTTTGGACGCTGCTTCTAATTCTGATTTTGGCTGACCACTAGGTTGCAGGCTAATCGGTTTAATTTTTATTTGCCTACTTTCATTACGAATAGATGAATTAGACAATGATGTCGTCACCTCCACCCCTTGCAATAACAATTTCACCTACATCCTCTAATCTTCGGATAATAGCAACAATTCTTGTTTGTGCTTCCTCTACATCTCTTAAACGAACTGGACCCATGTATTCCATTTCTTCTTTAAAGGTTTCTGCCATACGCTGTGACATATTCTTAAAGACGATATCTTTCACTTCATCACTAGCAACCTTCAATGACAAACGTAGATCCTCATTTTCTACTTCACGAATGATACGTTGAATTGCGCGATTATCTAAAATAACAATATCTTCAAATACAAACATCCGCTTCTTAATTTCATCAGCTAATTCTGGATCTTGGATTTCTAAAGCATCTAAAATCGTTCGTTCTGTACTTCTATCAACACCATTTAACACTTCAACAACAGCTTGAATTCCACCAGTTTGTGTGTAGTCTTCTGTAAATGAAGAAGATATATTTTTTTCCAATACCTGCTCGACCTGTGAAATAATTTCTGGTGAGGTCGAATTCATCGTTGCTATCCGTTTCGCGACATCTGCTTGCACCTCCTGTGGCAATGCAGAGAGAATTTGACCGGATTGCTCAGGATCTAGATAAGATAGCACAAGAGCAATTGTTTGTGGATGCTCTCCCTGTATAAAGTTCAGAACTTGTTGCGGATCTGCTTTTCTAGCAAAATCAAATGGTCTAACTTGTAAAGAAGAAGTCAAGCGGTTAATAATATTTGAAGCTTCTTGTTTTCCAAAGGCTTTTTCTAAAACGGTTTTTGCATATCCAATACCGCCTTGAGAAATATAATCCTGCGCTACCGCAATTTGATGAAATTGCTCCAGCACATCCTCTTTCAAACTACTATCTACCTTCTTAACGGAAGAGATTTCTAAACTTAACTTCTCGATCTCCTCTTCTGATAAATGCTTATACACTTGAGCCGAAACATCTGGACCTAAGGAGATTAAAAGAATTGCTGCTTTTTGTTTACCTGTGAGTACACCTTTTTGTCTTGCCAATTGTAATACCTCCTAATCTTCTCCGATCCAGCTTCTTAGTAATTTCGCAAAATCTTCTGGTTTCTCTTTTGCTATCTTTTCTAATTGTTTTTTACGAATCGTTGTTTCCGATTCCTCTTGATCTGGGATTTCTGGTACTTCTATCGGCTCTTGGATAGCTACCTCTTCCTCTTCAACATCCTCTTCTTTTCTTCTGCGAAGTAAGAATACTATCAAGACAATAATTGCGAGCAATAATCCCCCACCTACGATATATAGCCAAGTTGGTATAGTAGGAGTTGTGCTAGCTTTAGCGTTTTTCATACCTGAAAACTCTTGAAAGACAATCGATACTTTCTCTTCTGGGTTAATGTTCTCAGCATATTCCCCGTCAATAGATGTTGTAATAATAGAGTTCATAATCGAATTAATTCCCTCTTCAACCGCGTTTTCATCCTGCTGTGTTAAATACTCTACATCTTTTCCTTGTGATGTTTTAACATTATTAACAGCGACTTGAATTCCTAAATCTCGCACTTTATATGGACTCTCAACAATGTTTTTTCGAATCTTATTAAATTCATTGTTAATCGTTTCTTTCGCCATTTCATACTCACCATTGTCACCATCATCCGTCGCTTGATAGTTACCGATATCTTCATCCCCAGTACCTACGGTACCTCCTGCTGCAGCACCTTCACCAGTATACGTTTCTTTTATTGTTTCAATACTTACTGGCAGTCCTTCCATATTCTCTAGATCAACTGGTTCGACAATTTCTTCAGTACGATTCTCTTGCGTAAAATCAATATCAGAAGTGACGGAAACAATGACATTTCCTTGACCTACCATTGCTCCAAGCATCTGCTGTAATCGTTGCTGAATATCTTTTTCAATGTCCTTTTTAACATTTTGCTGATATGTATGTGTATCCTGTACGCCAGTTCCTGCAGTAGCATTTTGTTCAAAGCTTTCAAAATACTGATTGGTGATTGCTATATTTTCTGCTGGTAAGTTAGGGACGGCCTTTGATACTAAATGATACAATCCATCTATTTGTCCTTCTTGGAATTGATAGCCAGCCTCTGTATTTATAACAATTGATGCACTCGCTTCTTGTTTTGTATCATTGACAAATACAGGATCCTCCGGCATATTAATCATCACCTGTGCATCTTGTATCCCATCAATACCTTTGATCAGATTAGCTAACTCCGTCTGCATTGCATCTAGCTTCATAACGTTAAATTCATTTTCTGTTACACCCCAGGATGCATTCTCACTAAAAAAGGAATAATCTATATTTCCACTGTTTGGGATGCCTTGCCCTGCTAAATCGACGAGTAATGAATCTACTTGTTGTTCAGGAACCGTTATTGTCGTTCCCCCATCTTTTAATTCATAAGAAACTCCTCTGGCATCTAGTTCCGTTTTTATCTGCCCAACTTCCTGAATGGACAAATTATTGTATAGTGGAACAAATTTCGAATTCATGGAAAAGAATAGAATTCCTACTATCAAAAGGACAACTATCATGATTGATCCTATAAAAATCCGTTTTTGACTTTTCGTCCGATTCTTCCAGAAAGCCGTAGTAGTGTCTTTCCAGTTCTTTATTTTCTCGTTCATAAGTTCCCCCACTAACGTGCTGTAGTAAATTTTTCTATATATGATTGCAAATCATTATACTTGCATGCTCATTACTTCTTTATAGGCATCTACTACTTTTTTCTGGACTTGTACGGTAGTTTCCAATGTGATACTAGCTTTTTGTGCCGTAATCATTACATCGTGTAAGTCATCGATTTTCCCATTAGCTAGTGCTTCTGTTTTTTGATCAGATGCAATTTGTGCCTGATTGACATCATTAATGGCATTCTTTAAAGCTGCTGCAAACTTACCCTGTGCTTCCCCAATAGAAATTGCTGGCTTAGAATCTAGTTGTGAGGATACTGGTGCTTGTGGTATTTGATTGCCTATTGACTGAATCATCGAAAAACTCCTTTACATTTATTTCCCAATCTCTAGTGCTTTCATTAACATGGATTTACTAGCATTTACTGAGGTAATGTTAGCTTCATATGATCTTGTTGCGCTCATTAAGTCCACCATTTCTTTAAGTGGATCAACATTCGGTAATTCCACATATCCATTCTCATTCGCATCGGGATGCGTTGGATTATATACCTGCTTGAATGGACTTTCATCTTCTGTTATTTCCGTAACCTTAACACCCGCGGTAGCTTCTGAACCGGTTGCTCTATGTAAGAATGATTTAAAACTATTGGTCTCTGGTTCTAGGGAAACCATTTTTCTTCGATACGCTTCAAATTCTCCTTCTTCATTCACTGTTGCTCGCGTCGTTTGAGCATTAGCAATATTAGAAGAAATGACATCCATACGAAGCCTTTGAGCAGTAAGAGCACTAGCACTCGAGTGAAGTGCATTGAATATCGACATATTACCTTCCTCCCCTTAAAGCTGTTTGTAAACTACCAAACTTACCATTTATGCGGTCGACTAATGCTTGATAATAGATCTGATTTTCTGCTAATTCTGCCATCTCTTTGTCAACATCCACATTATTGCCATTATGACCGTAAGAAGTGTTTTGCTTCGTAACTGTCTTATAGGAATTAGAATTATTTTGAAAGGAAAGATGTTTAGAATTAGTTCGTTTCGCCTCTATGTTTGAAGCCATTGCATCGGATAATACATTTTTAAACACGACGTCTTTTGCCTTATAATTTGGTGTGTCAATATTTGCAAGATTCGTTGAAATTGCCCGGTTTTTGGCAGAGGCATAATTTAACGAATTTTCTAGCGTATGGATAGTTCCACCAAATAGACTCACATTGATCCCTCCTAAAAAGTTACGTTTGCATTACGACAGACATAAAATATTGCTTGTCTACGAATAGTTTAAGTCATATGTTTGCCAAAGTCTATTACTTTTCGACATTTTCCTCAGAAAGAACAAAATATGGTTAATTTTGCATAGGCCAATTTTACCATATTACTACCTATTTTTGTTAATTAATTTTTTTAAACTTGAAAATCGTAAGTTAAAGTAGGATTTTTATGTCGAAATTGCAAGAATAACTAAATTTTAAATTATACCTAGTTCTTATGTAATAGAAAATCCTTGTATAAAAAGTCCTGAAATTGACCAAAGATTTACTTGACATTTCATGCATAATTACAAACAAAAAATCCGAAGCAAAATGCTTCGGATTTTCTATTATTTTGACTGTATTCTATAATACATATCGTTTTATCTTGAACGTAATTTTTCTAATTCAACTAAGAAATTATTGTTAAGTACTTTTATATACGTACCTTTCATACCTAAAGAACGAGACTCAATGACACCAGCACTTTCTAATTTTCTAAGCGCATTTACAATAACTGATCTTGTGATCCCAACTCTATCTGCAATTTTACTAGCTACGAGTAGACCTTCGTTGCCGTTTAATTCTTCAAAAATGTGATCAATAGCCTCTAGTTCACTGTATGATAGCGAGCTGATCGCCATTTGAACAACAGCTTTGCTTCTAGCTTCCATTTCAATTTCTTCTGTTTTTTCATGAAGAATTTCCATACCAACAACAGTAGCACCGTATTCAGCTAATAGTAGATCATCCTCACTAAAGCTCTCTGTTAACCGTCCTAATACAAGCGTTCCTAATCGCTCTCCGCCACCAATAATAGGTACAATCGTAGTTAGGCCTGATTGGAATAATTCACGGTTTTCGACTGGGAAAACAGTTTGTGGACTGTCGATATCTAAGTTAGCTGTAGTCTCATGAATATTAAATAGTCCCTCCGTGTATGCTTCCGGAAATTGGCGATCCTCTAGCATTGATTTCATTCTCTCATTTTCAATCTCTTGATTGATTGCAAAGCCTAATAGCTTCCCTCGTCTGCTTAGGATGTAAACATTACCTTTGATAACATCCCTTAAAGAAGCAGACATGTCATTGAAATCAACTGACTTTCCTGTAGATTTTTGTAGCATAGCATTAATTTTTCTTGCGCGATTTAATAGTTCCATAATGATCCTCCATTCAACCTTTTAAATTATAGTATATATTGACTTAAATCTTTATTTTTTGCAATAGTACTTAATTTTTCATCGACATATGCTGGAGTTATTTCAATCTTTTCCATCGTCACATCGGGTGCTTCAAAAGAAAGATCCTCCAGTAATTTTTCCAAAATAGTATGAAGTCGCCTTGCTCCAATATTATCCATTTCCTGATTTACTTGATAAGCTATTTCGGCTAATCTATCTACAGCTTCGTCTGTAAATACAACATTTATACCTTCTGTTTTCAATAAAGCCTTATATTGTTTTATGAGCGCATTTGATGGTTCCTTTAATATGCGCTTGAAATCTTCTGTTGATAGTTTATCTAGTTCAACCCGGATTGGAAATCTACCTTGCAATTCCGGAATCAGGTCAGATGGTTTGGACATGTGAAATGCACCAGCAGCTATAAATAGCATATGATCTGTTTTAACAGGTCCATGTTTTGTAACTACAGTGGAGCCTTCAATGATCGGTAAAATGTCCCGTTGGACCCCTTCTCTAGATACATTTGCACTATGCTCCTGTTTACCAGCAACTTTATCTATTTCATCAATAAATAAGATACCTGATTGCTCCGCGAGCTGTACTGCCTCTTGAGCAGCCTCTTCCATATCTACAAGCTTGCTTGCTTCTTGCTGAGATAATACTTTTCTTGCTTCTGATACTGGCATTTTTCGTTTCTTCTTCTTTTTGGGCATGAACTGACTGAAAGCATCCTGCATATTCATCCCCATTTGCTCCATACCAGATCCTTGGAGCATGTCAAACATCGTAGGAGCTTGTTCTTCTATTTCTACCGATACCATATGGTCTTCTAATTCACCCAGGGCCAATTGATGTTCTACACGTTTCCGCTTATTGCTAATTTCATCATCTTTCGGATCATGATCTCCATCTTCATGATTGTCATCTGAATTAGAAGCGAATAACATTTCAAATGGATTTCTAGCATTGTTTTCCTTTTTAGCATGTGGTACTAGGAGATTTACTAGCTTTTTATTTGCTTCTTTCTCTGCCTTATCTGCAACTTGCTTCATTTTATCTTCTTTTACCATCCGCAAAGACATTTCTACTAAATCACGGACCATGGACTCTACATCTCGACCGACATAGCCCACCTCAGTAAATTTAGTTGCTTCTACTTTGACAAATGGAGCTCCAACTAACTTCGCTAATCGTCTAGCTATCTCCGTTTTCCCAACTCCAGTAGGACCAATCATTAATATGTTTTTAGGAACAATTTCATCCTTTAGCGATTCATCCAGCTTCATACGACGGTAACGATTGCGTAATGCCACTGCAACGGATCGCTTAGCGCTGTTTTGACCAATAATAAACTTATCTAACTGTCCCACTATCTGTCTCGGTGTGTAATCAATACCCATTCTTCCAAAAGGCCTCCTTTTAATCAAGTACCTCCAGTGTGATGTGATCATTTGTATATACACATATTTCTCCGGCAATTTCTAATGCAGATTGAGCGATCTCCCGTGCAGATAATTGACTCGAATACCTTGCTAGAGCTCTTCCAGCACTAAGTGCGTAATTGCCTCCAGAGCCAATAGCCAATATGCCATCATCAGGTTCAATGACCTCACCTGTACCAGAAACTAAAAACATACTTTCTTTATTCATTACGATAAGCATAGCTTCCAATTTCCGCAATACCTTATCGCTGCGCCACTCTTTTGCTAATTCTACAGCCGCTCTTGCAAGATTTCCATTATATGCTTCTAGCTTAGCTTCAAATTTTTCAAAAAGCGTAAATGCATCAGCAACAGATCCAGCAAAGCCAGCAAGTACTTGGCCTTTATATAAAGTACGAACTTTCTTTGCTTTATGTTTCATAACGACCGCATTTCCTAATGTTACTTGACCGTCACCGCTCATTGCACATTGACCATTATGCCTTATGGCGAAAATCGTAGTGGCATGCATTTCATTTGTCACGCCTTCTCACCTCTTTACTCAATTAATAATCATTTGCTCGTGGATGACTTTTCATATATACGCTGCGCAAATGATCTTTTGTAACATGGGTATAAATTTGTGTAGTTGACAAATTCTCATGACCAAGTAATTCCTGAACGCTACGTAAATCTGCACCTTCATTTAGTAAATGTGTGGCAAAGGTATGCCGTAACTTATGTGGGTGTACATGAACGGTTAACGCAGCTCTTTCGACCATCTTGTTCAATACTTCCCTAATTCCACGTGTAGTTATTGGATTTCCCCGATTGTTCAAGAAGACTGCATCCGAAGATTGCTTTGCTTTAGACAATAACGTATTCCTACCATCCTGTATGTAGGTTTCCAATGCTATTTCAGCAAATTTACCATAAGGAATGTAACGTTCTTTTCTGCCTTTCCCTCTAACAAATACGGTACCAATGAAGAAATCAATATGCTCCAATGATAGCTGTTGACATTCGCTAACACGCATGCCAGTTGCGTAAAGTAGTTCTAGAATTGCTTGATCTCTTTGACCTAATGGGTTAGTAAGGTCATTTACCTCAAAAAGCTTCTCCAACTCTTCTTGATACAGAAAACCCGGAATCGTTGTATCCGTTTTTGGCAATTTCACCTGTACAAACGGATTTCCAGTGAGCACTTCTTCTCTTTCCAAGTATCGGAAAAAAGTTCGAAGACTAGATATTTTTCTAGATACAGATCTTCTGCTTAGCTGCCGATTATACAAAGTGTTTAGGAATAAACGGACAACCCTATGATCTACATCAACTAGACTAGATAAACCTTCTGCTGTTAAGAAATCGAAAAATATTTCCAGATCATTCAGATAATATTTAACAGTATATGGCGAAGCGTTTTTTTCTATTTGTAAATACTCCTTAAAGGATTGCCAATAATTCATATAATTATTCAAATTTTCACCCCGTTAAGCAGCGAATAAATCATAACATAGAAAATAGTGAGAAGCAATAAACTTAACTAAATTGTAACAAAATTCAGAATTGATGTCACTTTTAGTTGTTTTTTCCTTTTATAACCCTATAGAAATAAGGTCATATACTTAGCTCTTGACTGTCAAGTATATATCCTTACCAATGCGTTATTATATCTGTTTCGAAGTCCATAGTCAACAATTTCTATTCATATTTCACAATTAAATTTCTATAACAGCTCACATACCATTGATATCGGCTATTTGGATTACTTTATTACACCTAACTTTTTAATTTTCGCTTTTGTATCTTCTGTTCCAAACTTATATAGTTCATGATATATAGTTATTAAATGGTCACTATACGCAGATCGTTCAGCATCTGCTCCCCATTCATCAAATGGTTTCACTAAATACTCGATCGCAAGTTCTGCATAGTTGTTTTTTTTCATGAATAACTTCTTAAGCATTTCAATCTCTTTTGCATCAGCTATAATTTCATATTCTATACCACTATCAGGAATAGAGATTTCTCGAATATCCTGTGTATCTACAGTTACATAATAATGTTTTTTTGTCATCAGACTTTCCTCCTTATATGCTATTTAGCCTTTTTTTATACATCTCAAACTACTAGTCCTTCATTAACACATAACATAAAAGTAAAACTGTACTTGCAATCTACTATTCCGGTGAAAGCAAGTTGAACGAGCCATGAAAGAAAGGACAAGCTTAAACTCAGAAGGCTTGGACCCACTACGGAAAGCAGAAATTATCATACTACGATAGCAAAAAAGCGATGATAATAAGAGTACAAAAGCGTAAGCCCCCGATTAGAAACGTAGCGACTGGGGCTAGACACGGCTCAACACGCCCCTATTTATCAGACTACAAAAAAGAGCTTCCCACAAGTCCCTATTAGACTTATGGGAAAGCTCCTATGTTTGCGGCGCCTCTTTATATTCACATTGCGTACATTGAATTTGTGTTCCTTTTTTCGATTTCTTCTCAACCAGTAAGTTATCACACTTTGGACATGGTCGAGATATCGGTTTGTCCCAAGAAAGAAAATCACACTCTGGAAATCGGTCACAGCCATAAAACACTCGACGTTTTTTCGATTTCCTTTCAACAACATTTCCTTCTTTACATTTTGGACACTTCACTCCGATTTCCTTTAATATTGGTTTCGTGTTTCTACATTCAGGAAAATTAGAGCACGCTAAAAACTTCCCATAGCGTCCCATTTTATAAACCATTTCATGCCCACAATTTTCGCATTCAATACCGGCAGGCTCATCCTTGATTTCAATTTTTTCCATTTCTTGCTCTGCTTTTTCCAAGCGCTTTGCAAAATCTGTATAAAATTGATCAATAATCGTAATCCACTCTGTTTTTCCTTCTTCAATAGCATCCAAATCGCCTTCCATTTTAGCTGTGAAAGCAACATCAATAATCTTAGGGAAAAACTCTTCCATTATTTCTGAAACAATTGATCCCAATTCCGTAGGTATAAAGCGTTTGTTATCAATACTTACATAACCTCTACGTTGAATTGTGTCTAAAGTCGGAGCATATGTGGAAGGTCGTCCAATTCCTAGCTCCTCCATTGTCTTAACTAGCCTTGCCTCTGTATATCTTGGAGGTGGCTGTGTAAAGTGTTGATTTGGCTTTATATCATTAGCTGTTACTTCCATACCTTCAGATAATTCTGGAAGAAACTTATTATCTTCTTTTTTATTATCGTCCGTCCCCTCAATATATACTTTCATAAATCCTTTGAATTTAATCTTAGAACCCGTTGCTCTGAACTCCACTAAATTATTTAAAAGGTGTACAGTCATTGTATCCATTACAGCAGGTGCCATTTGACTTGCTAAAAACCGTTCCCATATTAATTTGTACAACCTAAACTGATCTCTAGAAAGTATTGGCTTTAAGGATTTAGGATCCCTGCCGACTGATGTAGGTCGAATTGCTTCATGGGCATCCTGTGCACCCTCTGACTTTTTCTGTTTTTTATTTATACCTAGATACGTTTTCCCATATTGGTCAATAATATAATCCTTTGCTTCCCCTTTAGCTGTATCGGAGATACGCGTTGAATCAGTACGCATATACGTAATTAAACCTGTTATTCCCCCCGCTTTTTTTCCAAGGTCAATTCCCTCATATAACTGTTGGGCAATCATCATCGTTTTCTTGGCTTTGAAATTCAGTTTTCTCGCTGCTTCTTGTTGTAATGAAGATGTTGTAAAAGGTAACGCAGGATTACGTCTTCTTTCTTTTTTCTTTACTTTATCAACTTTGAATTTTTTCCCCTTGATTTCTTTTAGAATATCGTTTACGTCTTGTTTTGTCTTCAATTCTTTCTTTTTACCTTTAATTCCATAAAAAGATCCCTCAAAAACATCCTTATCCTTTTGAAATTGTCCTTCAATTGACCAATATTCTTCAGGTTTAAAGTTTTCAATTTCTTTTTCTCTGTCAATTACAAGTTTTACAGCTACAGATTGAACACGTCCAGCGCTCAAGCCTTTTTTCACTTTTTTCCATAGAAGTGGACTTATATTGTACCCCACAAGCCGATCCAGAATCCTTCTAGCCTGTTGAGCATCCACTAAATCCATATCAATAGATCTTGGATGTTTAAAAGAATCTTTAATAGCATCTTTTGTTATTTCATTAAATACAACACGACATTCGGAATGCTCATCAACATCTAATATATGTGCTAGATGCCATGCAATCGCCTCACCTTCTCTATCAGGGTCGGCTGCAAGATAAACCTTTTTAGCTTTTTTTGCTGCTGATTTTAAGTCTTTGACTACATCACCTTTACCGCGAATCGTAATATACTTTGGTTTATATTCATTTTCTGTATCGACAGCCATTTGACTTTTTGGTAAATCCCGAACATGCCCCATGGATGCTTTTACTTTGTATTTTTTCCCTAAATAGCGTTCAATTGTTTTTGCCTTTGCAGGTGATTCTACGATTACTAGATAATCTGACATTTCTTTTCCTCCCATAAATGAGGTTACCACTAGTACTGATAAGTCCCTCACAACAAGGTAGAATACCTTGAAAAGTAGTACATTGATAAAATACATTTCATTGTCTTGCATATATATACTTATTCATCACAAGCATTAAAGCGGATACTTTTTTCACTCAAAAAAATTTAGAAATCTTCACTAATATTAAATATATACGTTTCATTTGTCAAACATACTGAAATAAATGACCCAAGATTTGTAAAAGTTTTCCTTACAAAAATGTACCATGTCAAAGAATATTAGTAAAATATCAATGATATAACTTTATTTTTAATCGGCCTATTTCTGCTTTTTTATTAGATATCTACCCATACGTATTTTGCAATCTTTCCCATTCTTCACGAATATCCTCTTCATGAATAACTAATTTCGCACCATCTTGGATCATTTTATGACAACCTCTAGTTTGCTCCATTAGTGGTGAACCAGGAACAGCAAAAACGTCTCTCCCTTGTTCCAAGGCTTGATCAACTGTTATTAGTGTACCACTCTTTTCAGTTGCCTCAATAACTAATGTACCAAAGCTTAAACCGCTTATTATCCTATTCCTTTCTGGAAAATGGTGACGAGCAGGGGGAGTAGTTGGTGGATACTCAGATAAAACTAATCCTCGTTTAGTCAGTTCTTGATATAATCGGATATTTTCCTTGGGATAAATATATTGAAACCCTCCACCAAGTACGGCAATTGTATGTCCACTTAGACTTAGAGTAACTTCATGAGCAAAACGGTCAATACCAATTGCCATACCACTTACTATCACCCATCCCTGCCTAACTAACGGTGGGATAATTGTCCGTACCTTTCCCATAGCTTCTCTAGAGGGTTTCCTCGTTCCAATTACACTTAAGGCTGGTGCTTGTGTTAACAAAGATATGTTTCCTAAGGCGTATAAAACAAACGGAGGATCTTTTATCGTTTTTAATAAAGGTGAAAAGTTGTTATCTAGAAGGGTTATAACGTGATAGTTATGCAAGTCTGTTTCTATTTGCTCTATTAGGGGCTCCGAGTGGAGATCATTATATAACATTGAAGCATTATTCAGAGGAAGGTGATACAAACGGTTCATTGCTGCAGAAGATAATTTGTAGATCTCTGTGAGGGTAGAATCAATAAGAAGTAGCTTTCTAATCCATCGCCTTGTAATACCTCGACATCGAGTAATATGAATTAATCGAAACCGAAAATCCGTCAATACGTACACATCCCTTCAAAAATTAGAGAAGGAGCTGTCCCCAAAAAAGACAGCTCTCTCTTCCTACACAACTGAAATATACTCTTCTACGAAGTACAGCTTCCTTGAACAAGCGCCATTCACTACAGGGTTTCACGGCGGCTCACTCTACTCGTTAGAATCTTACCTATTCCAGTTGCATCTACCCGAACCTTTACAGGAGAACCCTTTCTGGTTCGCATATTAATTAATGTGTTTTACATGTTTCTTTAATACCATTCTCCTCTAGGGCTTTAATCATTGTTTCACCCATTACCGCAGGAGTTTCTGCGACTTTAATACCACACTCATTCATAACACGAATTTTTTCGTCAGCAGTTCCTTTTCCACCAGAAATAATTGCACCTGCGTGACCCATGCGTTTCCCTGGAGGTGCAGTAGCCCCACCGATAAATCCTACCACAGGTTTCTTCATATTTGCTTTTACCCACTGTGCTGCTTCTTCTTCAGCTGTGCCGCCGATTTCTCCAATCATTATAACAGCATACGTATCAGGGTCTTCATTAAAAGCAGATAGTACGTCGATAAAGTTCGTACCGTTTACTGGGTCACCACCGATACCAACTGCTGTGGACTGCCCATACCCTGCTTCAGACAACTGATGAACTGCTTCATAAGTTAATGTACCTGAACGGGAAACGACACCTATATGTCCTTTCTTATGAATGTAGCCTGGCATGATACCAATTTTACTTTCATCAGCAGTAATTACACCTGGACAGTTTGGACCAACCAATCGAGTTTTCTTACCTTCCATATAACGTTTCACTTTAACCATGTCCATAACTGGAATATGTTCTGTGATACAAATAACTAAATCTAGTTCTGCATCCACTGCTTCGATAATCGCATCAGCAGCAAATGGAGCAGGTACATAAATAACAGATGCTGTAGCACCAGTTGTATCTACGGCATCCTTTACAGTATTAAATACAGGTACTCCTTCTACTTCAGTACCGCCTTTTTTAGGTGTAACCCCACCAACAATTTTTGTACCGTATTCAAGCATTTGTTTCGTGTGAAATTTTGCAGTTCCACCGGTAATACCTTGGACAATTACCTTTGTATCTTTATTAATATATACACTCATCTTCGTCCGTCCTTTCTGCAAGATCTGTACAATATAATATAGTTCACGATCCTTTTACTTCTTGCCTTAAACAAGAATTTACATATAAATATTGTGGTCTAAAAATTCCTTACTTTACCATTGAAACTATCTTTTCAGCACCATCAGCCATTGAACCAGCCGATGTAATATTTAGCCCAGATTCTTCAAGAATTTTCTTACCTAATGAAACATTTGTACCTTCTAAACGTACAACGAGTGGAATTTCAAGCCCAACCTGTTTCGTAGCTTCTACAACACCTTCAGCGATAACATCACACTTCATAATTCCACCAAAGATGTTGACAAAGATCCCTTTAACATTTGAATCAGATAAAATGATCTTAAATGCTTCCGTTACCTTCTCAGCAGTAGCACCACCACCAACATCAAGGAAGTTTGCCGGATCACCGCCATAATGTTTAATAATATCCATTGTAGACATAGCAAGTCCAGCTCCATTTACCATGCAGCCAATATTTCCATCCAATGAAATATAACTTAAATCATACTTAGAAGCTTCTATTTCCTTTTCATCTTCTTCATCTAAATCACGTAATTCCATAACATCTTTTTGACGGAATAAAGCGTTATCATCAAAATTTAACTTGGAATCTAATGCTAAAACATCTCCATCACCCGTAGTTACTAATGGATTGATTTCTGCAATAGAACAATCTTTCTCTACAAAAGCATTGTACAAACTTGTCATAAATTTAACAGCTTTACCTATTAGTTCATCCGGAATATTAATATTAAATGCAAGTCTACGAGCTTGATAGCCTGACAAACCTACAACAGGATCAATAACTTCCTTAAAGATTTTCTCAGGTGTTTCTGCTGCAACCTCTTCGATTTCTGTACCGCCTTCTTCTGAAGCCATCATTACTACACGAGAAGTAGCGCGATCAAGTACAACTCCAACATAATATTCCTTCTTAATGTCGCAGCCTTCTTCAATTAATAAACGTTTTACCTCTTTACCTTCTGGTCCAGTTTGATGTGTTACTAGTGTCTTTCCAAGTATTTCATCAGCGTATGTACGCACATCATCTAAATTTTTTGCGATTTTAACCCCACCGGCTTTACCACGTCCACCAGCATGGATCTGAGCTTTTACCACTGTGACGTCGCTTCCCAATTTTTTTGCAGCTTCCACAGCTTCATCAACCGTATATGCAACGTATCCATTAGGAACATTAACACCATATTTTCGCAAAATATCTTTGCCTTGATACTCATGAATGTTCATCCTTAATCCTCCCATCAAATTTCACTGCATTTCCATTGTATAAAAAAACAATAAATTTCACAAGAACTTCGGAAATTTATTGTCAATGACTTGTCGAATATTATCTATTTTTATTTATTTCTTGATCTGCTCGATAGATAAAGGCAAATACTTCAGCTACAGCTTCATACAATTCCTCTGGTATTGCTTCATTTATATTTAATTGTGCCAGCAGCGCTACTAATGATGGATCTTCCATAATAGGTATATTATTTTCTTTTGCTTTTGCAATGATATCCTCAGCAATCAAACCCCTTCCTGAAGCTGACACGATTGGGACAGATTGTCGAGTTTCATCGTAACGAAGAGCAACCGCTTTATTTCGCTTATCTTTCATATTTTATAATCCACCCCTTGGTACGTAGTGGTTACGGAAAGCTTTTCTTTTGGTTCTTTTTCCGCTTGCAACGGTTTATGTATAATCGTTGACAGCTGATAATCAAGTGAATCCAACCCGTTTTGCAATGACGGCTTTAACGAACCTAATAGCTCCTTTATTCTTTTATTATTATTAAAAACAGTTATAGCTACCGTACGATTTTGTATGTGCATATCAATTACCGTACGTTTTAAGTACATCAATTCTAAATCGAATAAAATTCGACAATGATCAGGATCGAATTCGCCATTAGTCGTTTTCTTCCCTTCAAACAACAATTCCGCATCACCTTTTAATCCCATCTTATTCCCAGGTACTTGCAAATAAGCTTGGATAAAGTTGTCTGATTCTTGAACTGATTGAAGTTGCAGTGCGTTTATATGGTGTAATAGTTGCTTTGCTCGTTCATGCAATATTCCTTCACTCTGTGCAAACATGTGTATGAGCATTCCCTTTAATGTAGGCTGTTGCACTTTCTCATTTGCTACTGTATGTTCATACGTTAAACCTAACCATTGAATGGTTTGTCGAATGGCGGACAAAAAGTGGTCTTTACTACCTAGATTCGTCTGATTTTTGCCATTTAGTAGTAACTGTTCTAATTGTGTATATGTCTCATTACGTTGCAATAATTTTAAATTAACTATAAATCGTTGCAGGTCTGATTTCGTATGCAGGCTGCTTAAATGAGATACATTTGGGAATGTATCCTTGATTAGTTGCTTTATTTGTTGTATGTCACTTGTTCCAAAATGCTGCTTTCCGGTAACAGGGTAAATTTTATCTTGTAATACACTTACTAAACTTTCCGTTCGTGCTATGTAGTCAGCTTTATTTGCAATTACTTCGGAAAGCCGATTTCCCTTTATACCTGTCCATAAACCTGTAACTGCCTGTTGCTGAGCAGAACCACTCCCATTGGTGGTAGCGGAAGCATTTGACATAATTCCATTCGTTTTATCAATGGTTGGTTGCGTTAATCCAAGTATGTGTAATAAAGGGATAACCTGTCGATTCGGCACCATGCTCTTTATTTGCATATTGGGGTATGCTTGGTCTGAGAATGGTTGAAGTAATAAAGCTATCTGCTGTTTTAGCTGTGAATGGTTAACCTGCCCTGGCAATTGCTGAAATACTTCTAGTAATTGTTTTGAGAGTGAATGCGAATCTTTTGTTACCAGTGCCTGAAATACAGCATTTGAAATTGGCCAACGATTTCTTATCATTTCTTTTATAATGGAGAGTTCTTGTTGATTCCCTTTTTTACCTACTAATAATTGAAAAGCTTGAGAAAGCTGCGATTTGTCAAAGGGGATCTGATCACGCATTAATTCTTGTAGGAATACCATATTTGTCTTTGTCTGCTTTAACCCTAGCTGTTCTAATAGTTGTAGGGCAGTTTTCCCCACCTGCGTGCTCGACCGTTCTCCTAGCACTTTTAATTCCAGTACTTGATCATTTTCTACTACTTGAAAATAATAGTTTCCACCAGCATGAAGAGAGGCCTGTAACTGTGCAATCATCTTATGCTGACCAATTTGTATTTGCGCTTTATTTCCTGGAAAAAGCTTTAACACTCTCCCCTGGATAATTTGCCCTTTCTTCAATGGGGCTATATGATTACTTGTATTTACTTGTTGGTCACCTGAAATTCGTAGACTCATCCCGATAGTACCTCCTCCTAGGAAACTATATTTTTAACAGGTGAAAATGATCGTCGATGATGAGGGCATACACCATATTGTTCTAAACTTTCCATGTGTTGCTTTGTTCCATACCCCATATTAGAAGCGAATTCATACATAGGAAACTTATTATGTAAATCCTTCATATAATTATCTCTCGTTACTTTTGCTAAAATACTTGCAGCAGCAATAGATACACTTTTTGCGTCCCCTTTAACAATAGCCTCCGATGTGCACGATAGCGAATCTAACTCCACCGCATCTATCAACACATGTTCTGGAGTTGGGCTTAGTTGGCCAATAGCATCATACATTGCAAGCTTTGTTGCCTCATAAATGTTGATTTCATCAATTTTATCGCTATTAATTATCGAAATTCCATAGCTTAAAGCTTTCTTTATAATGACTTGATAAAATTTATCTCTGTCAGCTTCTGTTAATTGCTTAGAATCATTCAAGCCTAGTAATTTAAAGTCTGCTGGTAATATCACACTTGCTGCTACCACAGGTCCGGCAAGCGGTCCTCTGCCGGCCTCATCAACCCCTGCAATATAATGTATATCTTTTGAATAACAGGCGTTCTCGTATGAAATCATTTCCCTATGCCGCTGCTCTAATTCTTGTTTTTTTAATTGACGCTTTTCATAGCTCGCAATTAATTGCTGAACACCTTTTCGCTCATCCATCCGTAAATGGGAAATCAATTCTTCATTTAATTCTCCGGCTTCAAATAATTTCTTTAGTACAGCTATTGATTTTTTATTCATTGTATTAACACCTATCTCTCTGTATCTAATATCGGCCAGTTTCATTAATTTGTTAGTGTTTCAAACCCTAAACCTTTCTATTGATGACGATTTATACGTATGACATGAAATAAGACACCCATCCGAAGATGCATGTCTTGGTAACCCTCTAATTTAGGGACATCATTTACTGATTAGAAGGAGATTCTAGTGAAACTCTACCTAGTTTTCCTGTACGTAAATCCCTAATAACAATATCGGATACCTTGGCCAAATTAACTTTACCACCACTCTCGAGTGCTCCACGTTGCTTACCTATTGCATTAAAGATTTCCCACATATCGTCCATATCACGGTCTACTTGATAGCGCTCCTCCAATTTTTGAGGATAGTGCTTTTGTAAATAAGTAATGACAAAAGCCACGATATCTTGCAAGGAAAGCAATTGATCTTTTATCGTACCGATAGCTGCTAAACGATAACCAACTAGCTCCTCCTCAAATTTTGGCCATAATATACCTGGTGTATCCAATAACTCAAAATCCCTTTTGACTTTTATCCATAATTGCTGTTTTGTCACTCCCGGTCTATCACCAGTTTTAGCAATCTTTTTATTCGCTAAACGATTGATTAGCGTTGATTTTCCAACATTAGGAATTCCTACGATCATTGCTCTTGCCGCTCTAGGCTGTATTCCTTTCTTTCTTAATTTGTCCATCTTCGCCTGCGCTTGTTCCTTCGCTAACTGAATGACTTGTTTTATATCATTCCTATCATTCACATTAATTGCTATTGCTGGTATATGTTTTTCCTCGAAATAGGCCAGCCATTGGTTTGTAACATACTGATCGGCTAAATCCTTTTTCATCATTACAATCATCTTTGGTTTATTCTGTAACACTTGTTGTAACATCGGATTTTGTGAAGAAAATGGAGCTCGAGCATCAACTAATTCCATTACAAAATCAACAAGCTTAAGTTTTTCTTCTACTTCCCGTCTAGCTTTTGCCATATGACCGGGAAACCATTGAATGGTCATTGTTTAAACCTACTTTCCTATCGTCTGCATTCGATTGAACGGCCAATATATGAGGTCTGTTTTTCCTACAATTTGATCAGTAGAAACGACCCCCAGTACACGGCTGTCCGTTGAATTCCCTCTGTTATCTCCTAATACTAATACATGGTCTTCTGGAATAACATCATATCCACCAGGAAGGTCTTCTAACGAAAAGTCATTCGTTAGGATTTGATATGATTTAAGACTATCCTTTTGATCTGTTAAGAATGGTTCATTCATTTCTTCTCCATTAATGTACAATACATTATCAATCACTTCAACATGTTCTCCTGGCAATCCAATTACACGCTTAATAAAATCCTTTTTTGATGACGCATGGAATACAACCACATCAAATCGTTCTGGTTCATGTAAATGATAAGCAAATTTGTTTACAATCATTTGATCGCCATCATGTAATGTTGGAAGCATAGACGGTCCATCAACTACAATTGGAGCGAAAAAGAACATCCGAACTATAAAAGCCAATCCAAAGGCGATTAATAAAGCCTTTAACCAATCTAACCATTCGTTCTTCTTTTCTTTCTTCCTTTTTCCCATATTTCCCCCTCCAACCTTTGTACATAAGACCCTCTTTATATATTACAATAATTATGTACTTAAACAAAACTGGGGCTTTCTTAGTTGGAAAATCTTAAGCAATATCAGTAACGAATTAAGCATTTAGTTTACTAGCTATACTGCTTAAAACTTCAATATTTTCCCCATAGCCTCTAGTACAAAAAAGGAGCTTGTGCAGATTGCCAAGCTCCTTTCCAATGATTTTGTACTCGTATACTATTAGCGACGTTCTTTAATACGAGCTGCTTTACCACGAAGATTGCGTAAGTAGTAAAGTTTCGCACGGCGAACAATACCACGACGCGATACTTCGATTTTATCAATACGAGGTGAATGTACTGGGAATGTACGCTCAACACCTACTCCATAAGAAAGCTTTCTTACTGTGAATGTTTCGCTAATTCCACCGTTTTGACGTTTAATAACGACACCTTCGAATACCTGAATACGTTCACGGGAACCTTCCACAACCTTAACGTGGACTTTAACAGTGTCTCCCGGACGGAAATCAGGATGATCATTACGAAGTTGGTCTTTAGTAATGTCTTCAATTAATTTTTGCATCTGGCTTCTCTCCTTCCAAACCAATGCTCATATCTACTATGTGACAGCGGAACATCGTTTATAAAGCTTAAAGACGGAACTTTAAGCACATCATTTAATATACCATATCAAACTCTAGACTTCAACCACTTATTTATCATCCCATTCTTCTATCCATCGTTTCCACTCTTCTGGTATATTTTTATGTTCTAGTAAATCACGTCGACGCTGATATGTTCTTAGCAATGATTGTCGTTCTCTCCAAGCATTAATTTTCCCGTGATCTCCTGATAACAAAACCTCTGGAACTTTCAATCCTCGGAAATCTGCTGGCCTCGTATAATGTGGATGCTCCAATAAACCTGTCGAGAAAGAGTCCTGAGGTGCTGAATCTTTATTCCCCAGCACTTCAGGAAGTAAACGAACAACACTATCCATCACAACCATTGACCCTATTTCTCCTCCAGTAAGCACAAAGTCTCCAATAGAAATTTCGTCTGTTACTAAGTGTTCTCTAATTCTTTCATCATACCCTTCATAGTGACCACATATAAAGATAAGATGATCCTCCTGAGAAAGTTCTTCTGCCTTCTTCTGATTATAGGTTTCTCCCTGTGGGCACATGAGAATAATTCTGGAATTATCAGATTTTCTTTGCTTTTTTACAGCTTCCACCGTGTCAAAAATTGGTTGTGGTGTTAATACCATACCCGCACCACCACCATACGGATAATCATCTACTTTATAATGTTTGTTTTCCGTGTAATCTCGAAAGTTTACTAAATTGTAGCTAAACCTGTCATTTTCATACGCCTTTTTTAAGATAGATGACTGTAATACTCCATGAAACATCTCTGGAAAAAGGGTTAGTATATCGATGTGCATCAGTCTAACAATCCTTCCATCGGCTCAATAATTACTTTACTTGCCTGCGTATCTACTAAAGTGACAACAGATGCAATATAAGGAATAAGTACATCCTTTCCTTGTGATCGACGAACGACCCATACATCGTTGGCGCCAGGAGATAAAATTTCTTTAATTGTACCTATTTGTTCTCCATCATTTGTAAAAACGGCACATCCAATAATTTCGTGATAATAAAATTCATGTTCTGCCAGGTCTGTCAACTGATCTTCTTTTATTTTTAACTTACAACCTTTATAAACCTCTACATCATTTATATTCGTCAATCCTTTAAAACGTAGTAGGTCAAATCCTTTATGCATACGATGGCTTTCAATGGTTAATTCCTTCTGTATATTACCATCCTTAACAATATACAGTGTCTTTCCAATCGAAAAGCGTTCTTCGAAATCGGTAATTCGCAGTACCTTTACTTCACCGTGTATTCCATGTGTGTTAATTATCTTCCCTACAGTATACATTTTCTCTGTCATCATCTCACCTGCTATTCATCAATTCGAATGACTATATCGTCTTTGACAACGATAGCACTTTCACCCATAAGCTCATTCCAATGCGATCCTTCTGAGACCTCAACAAGAGCTTCAACCTCTTTTTCTATTATTTCACTACCCATCTCCAGCATTTCCAGTTGCTCTATTTTAAAATCAGCAAGCTTAATTTTTTCTTTACGATTATTAATTTCCTGTTGAAAACGATGACCAACCTCTTGCTTGGAGATTCCTGGTTTATTAGAGAGCTTTCTTTGTTCGAATAAAAGCTGTTGACACTCTTGTTCAAGCCGCATTTTATGATTGTAAAAGTTAGTTTTTAATTTTTCTTTGCTCTTCTCTGTGACAATTTGCTTGATTAGGACTTTTTTTATAATTTTCAACGTTCATTCCTCACTCTCACAAAGCGTCTTGTAACTTGTAAAAAAATGTGTAAAAAGGGAAAGGTTCCGCCCTTTCCCTCTACATAATATCTAAATAAACACGCTTATTGCTATTGGTTTTTGCTGCGTAAACAACTGTACGGATCGCCTTGGCAATTCGTCCATTTTTACCAATCACCTTACCAACATCATCAGGGTTCACGGAAAGATGATAAACAATCTTTGATTCTTCTTCCGTTTCCGTTACCACAATGTCTTCTGGGTGATCTACGAGTGACGTTACAATAGATTCAATAAGGGCTGTCATGATATCACACTACTTTGCAATTTGATTTTTTTGCTCGTGGAATTTCTTCATGATGCCTTCTTTTGAGAATAGATTGCGAACTGTATCACTAGGTTTAGCACCTTTAGTCATCCAGTCAAGTGCTTTTTCTTCATCTATTTTAACTTCAACTGGATTTACAACAGGATTATAAGTTCCGATTTGTTCGATAGAACGTCCATCACGTGGAGAACGTGAGTCAGCTACAACGATACGATAGAATGGATTTCTTTTAGATCCCATACGTTTTAAACGAATTTTAACTGCCATGCTTCTTGCACCTCCAAATATAAGTATTTAACACATTTTTAGATTTTAGCAGAAAACAGAAAGTCTGTAAAGTGTTTTTCCATTACAATGCTTAATCCTTTGATTTTCCTACTTGTAATTAGGCCCTTGAACCTTCGTTCTTCTCAAATCACATGAAGCAATTCAAGCTTGCAAGTATGAGCTGAGAGCTTCCGAATTCTGAATTACATAAATGGAAATTTCATTCCTTTACCTTTCTTACCCTTTTGCATATTTGTCATTTGCTTCATCATTTTTTTCATCTCTTCAAATTGTTTTAATAGTCTGTTTACTTGAGAAACCGAAGTTCCCGACCCTTTTGCTATTCGCTTCTTTCTACTCGCATTCATCAAACTTGGGTCCTGGCGTTCATTCTTAGTCATGGATTGAATAATGGCTTCTACATGTGAAATTTGTTTTTCGTCAATTTGAGCATTTTTAAGCCCCTTCATTTTATTAGCGCCCGGAATCATTGACATTAGATCATCTAATGGCCCCATCTTCTTCACTTGTCCCATTTGCTCTAAGAAATCATCAAATGTAAAGGACATGTTCTTCATTTTTTCTTCAAGCTCTTTCGCCTGTTTTTCATCTACATTCGTTTGGGCTTTTTCAATTAACGATAATACATCACCCATACCAAGTATTCTAGAGGCCATTCGATCAGGATGAAACGCTTCTAACTGATCAAGCTTTTCCCCCATACCAGCAAATTTAATTGGTTTATCTGTCACAGCCTTAATGGATAAAGCAGCCCCACCACGAGTATCTCCATCTAATTTTGTTAGAACTACCCCTGTAATATCTAACTGTTCATTAAAGCTTTCAGCTACATTGACTGCATCTTGTCCCGTCATTGAATCCACAACTAGATAAATCTCATCAGGTTTAACAACCGATTTGATTTCTTCTAGTTCTTGCATTAGTTCACTATCAACATGTAATCTCCCTGCAGTATCAATGATTACATAATCATGATGCTCTTCTTTCGCTTTTTCAATCGCCTTTTGGGCAATATCAACCGGGTTTGCATCTGTTCCCATAGAGAATACCGGTAAATCAAGCTGTTTCCCTAACGTTTCGAGCTGTTGAATTGCTGCAGGGCGGTAAATGTCGCAAGCTACAAGTAATGGTGAACGATTATGTTTCTTCCGTAAAAGGTTAGCAAGTTTACCAGTTGTAGTTGTTTTTCCAGCACCTTGCAGACCAGTCATCATAATTACCGTTGGAGCTTTGTCTGCTACAGCGATCTTACTTTGTTCGCCACCCATGAGTGCTGTTAGCTCTTCTTTTACAACTTTAATAACCTGTTGCCCAGGCGTTAAGCTTTCCATAACTTCTTGACCAACAGCACGTTCTTTAATTCGTTTGATTAAATCTTTTACAACTTTATAGTTTACATCGGCTTCCAGTAATGCAAGCCGAACTTCTCTCGTCATTTCCTTTACATCCTGCTCAGAAACCTTACCTTTACCAGTAATTTTTTTAATTGTACTTTGCAGGCGGTCGGCCAATCCTTCAAACGCCATAGAAGGTGTCCCCCTAATCTAATTCTTTTAATTTATGAATGATTTGCTGAACAGCTTTTTGCTCAGACAATTCAGCTTCCAGACTTTCTATAAGCTCAGATCGCTGCTGAAACTTCTTGTATAAGGATAGCTTTTCCTCATACGTTTCCAACATATGTTCTGTTCGCTTAATATTATCATATACAGCCTGCCTTGATACATCGAATACTTCAGAAATCTCACCAAGAGAATAATCCTCAAGATAATACATTTCCATGTAATTTCGCTGTTTGGGTGTAAGTAATGCCTGATAAAAATCAAATAAATAATTCATTCGCGTTGTTTTTTCTAGCATGATATACACCCCTTGTTAAGTGATTTACCTTTACAAAATATAATAACGAATGTTCCGTTTGTATGTCAAGCCGCTACTAATTAATCTTCTTCTAGCATATCCGCAAATAACCCATAAACAAACGCATGCGCATCAAATTCTTGTAGATCTTCCATCTTCTCTCCCAATCCTACATACTTAACTGGAAGTTGTAATTCATGACGAATAGCTAAAACAATACCACCCTTAGCTGTACCATCTAATTTCGTTAAAACGATGCCAGAAACATCTGTCGCTTCTGAAAATGTTTTTGCTTGACTAAGAGCATTTTGCCCAGTAGTTGCATCCAATACAAGTAAAACTTCATGCGGAGCACCAGGGACCTCCCTCTCAATAACTCGCTTAACTTTTGCTAGTTCATTCATTAGATTAACTTTATTTTGTAATCTTCCTGCTGTATCACAAATAAGAACATCAGCATTGCGTGATTTCGCTGACTTTATTCCATCAAAAATAACAGCAGCTGGATCACTACCTTCGTTTTGTTTGATTACATCAACACCGGCTCGTTCTCCCCAAATATCTAACTGTTCAATCGCTCCAGCTCGAAACGTATCTCCTGCAGCTAAAACCACTTTTTTTCCTTGTTGTTTTAGCTGATAGGCCAATTTACCAATAGATGTCGTTTTTCCAGCTCCATTTACACCCACTACTAAAATAATGGATAGTTGTTCCTCTTGAAGATTTAGATGTTCTGTTTGTTCATCATCTTCTCCGTAATATATTTCAACGAGTTTTTCTGAAATAACATCCTTCACCGCTTTGGAGTCTTTGATATTTTGTCGTTTTACTTCCATTTTCAATTCATCAATTAAATCCATTACAGTCGATACACCAACATCAGCAGTGATTAACACTTCCTCTAATTCTTCGAAAAAGTCCTCGTCTACTTTCCGGTATCGAGCTATTAAATCATTAATCCTTCCAGAAAAAGATTGACGGGTCTTCTTCATCCCGTCTTTATATTTCGTTGAAACCTCTTTGGTTTCTTCTTCATTTTTTTGAAATTTCATTTTCCATTTATCCATAAATCCCATTTCCATTACCTCCTTATGACTTTATTAATTCCTTTGTATCTTCCAGTCGAACGGAAACTAATCGAGATACACCCGATTCCTGCATCGTTACACCATATAGAACATCTGCTTCTTCCATTGTACCTTTTCGGTGGGTGATTACAATGAATTGGGTATTTTCACTAAATATTTTTACATAGTTAGCAAAACGTGATACGTTTGCTTCATCTAACGCTGCCTCTACTTCATCTAATACACAGAATGGCACTGGACGCACTCGTAAAATAGCAAATAATAAAGCAATAGCAGTTAATGCCCGCTCTCCACCAGATAATAACCCTAAATGCTGAAGCTTCTTACCCGGCGGCTGTGCTACGATATCTACGCCTGTATCCAGTAAACTTTTTGGGTCCGTTAATTTTAATTCGGCCCGACCTCCACCAAAGAGTTGTTGAAATACGGTAGCAAACTCTTCCTTTATTTGCTGAAAAGTATTGCCAAATCGTTTTTTCATTTCTTCATCCATTTCCGCAATTACATCGTAAAGGGTTTTCTTGGCATCAACTAAATCAGTTTGTTGCTCTGTCAAAAATGTGTACCGCTCAGTGATTCGTTCATACTCATCGATTGCCCCTAAATTCACTGTCCCCAACTGATCAATTTGCTGCTTCAATTGCTGCACCGCTGATTGAGATGCTTCTTTATTTTCAGCCTTATCGTAGATTTGTTTTGCCTTCTCATACGTAATAATGTATTCATTCTGTAAATGAGACAGAAGATTTTCTAATTCTACATCCATTCGATTCGACTGTACTTCTTTTTTCTGAATATCTGCTCTGAGAGCTTCGTAATGTTTATTCTCTTCTTTCAATTCACGCTCTTTATCCTGCATGATTTGCGTGCGTTCTGATCTTTCTCCTCGCTTTTTTTGTATGGTTTCTGTGATTTTTTCCTTCTCAGTACGATGATTCGAAATAGATGCATCAATTTCCTCTTCCGTCTCATTCGACTGATGAAAAGCAAGCAAATCATCTAATTCCTCAGCATACAGATCGTATTGACGTTGTAGTTCAGCTAATTGGTTCTGAACACTATTTGTTTTCTCCCGCTGACTCTTCTCGCGCTCATCCTGTTCTGCTAGTAATACATGGTTGCGATGTAACTCCTCTTGTAACCTTTCCTTATTCTCTTGAACTTCCGATTGTTGCTTTGTTACTATTTCAATTTCTTCCTCTAGTTGTTGGGTCTTACTATTTAAGTCGGCTAATTCCTCTGTTAATCGCGCTTGTCGTTGAACGAGCTGTTCTTTATCTTCTGCAAATTGTTTTTTATCCTGATTGTATAATGTAAGATTATCGTTTAAGGTTTCTTTTTTCATTTCAATTTCTCGATGAAAAGCACGTAATTCCTGTAGTTTTTGCTGCTCTTGTTGAATACTCTGTTCTTCTTCAAGTAATTGTTTTTCTGTTTCACTAATATATTGCTTTTGCTTTTGTACATTTTTTTCAAAATCTAAGGTTTTTGATTCAAACTGCCTTAGCTTCTTCGTCATTTCCTGTAGATCTTTTTCTCTTGTAAATAGAGATTGATTTGTCTTTTTTTGCGCTCCACCTGACATGGAACCTCCTGGGTTAACAACATCTCCCTCCAGTGTGACAATACGAAATTTCCGCATCGCCGTAGTAGCCAGCTCGTTGGCATCTTTTAATGTTTTTGCAATAATAACGTGTCCCATTAGATGATTAATGGCCTTCCTGTACGTATTATCCACATTGACTAGATGCGATGCGATGCCGATAAATCCTTGATGCTGCTCTAACTTCTTCATTAGCTCGCTTGGAATAAAACGCTCTTGGATAGAAGCTAACGGTAAAAATGTTGCCCGGCCACTATTTGTTTTTTTCAACCATACGATGGATTGTCTTGCTGCCTTATCATCTTTTACAACAATGTGTTGTGCCTGTCCACCAAGTACCGTTTCTATCGCAGTGATATAGGATTTGGGTACATGTATTAATTCAATAACTGCTCCATTAATATCTGTCAAGGTTCCATCTTCTCTTGCCTTTAGCACAGCCTTTACACCATGAAAGAATCCCTGAAAGTCTTCTTTCATTTCTTCAAGCATTTCTTTTTTTGATTTAATTTTTTCGATGTACTGATACCCTTGATATAATTTTGCCTGCGCTTCTTGGAACTCACTTCTTCTTTGCTCCAATTCTTGCTTGATCGCTTTTATAGTGTCGTCTTTGTCTGCGTACTTATTTTCTTGGCTCTTTAGATCTTCTGCCAGTTGATTTGCTTGCTTTGTCAGTTTTTCTCTTTCACGCAGTAAGTCTTTAAATTTTTCCGTTTGTTTTTCTTTCTTGCCATCAAGCTGTTGAATTCGCTCGTCAATGGAGTGTAATTCATTTCGCCGAACAGCTTGCTTATTTAAATACTCGATGTACTCTGATTTTAAATCTTCAATTTTCTCCGCAAGGTTCTCTTTTCCTAGGCTTAGCTTCTGTTCGAGTTGTTTAATTTCACCTTTTGTTGCAGCTTTTATGGTTTGTAATTCAGATAGGCGTTTTTTTTCCTGAATAACTTCTTCATGCAATTTTCCAATTCGAATTGAAGTTTCCTTTTTTTGCTCCTCCAGTTTTTCTTTGTTGTCTTCAAAGTGCTTGAATCTCTCTAAAAATAATTGCTTCTTTCCTTCATATTTTTCCAACTGCTGTGTCATAGATAACAAATCAGCCTGTAGCTTTTCGATGGTGCCATCTAATTGATCAATTGCTTGTCTTTCACTTTCTTGTGACGCTTCTTTTTGTTGAATCGCTGTTTTCAACTCTACTTCTTTTAATTTCATTTGATCGAGCTCTTGAAGCGTTGATTGCCATTGATTATGTATAATCTCAATTTCAGCTAGAAGATAAGAAATTTCTTTTTCCTTTAATTCTTCTTTGAGTGCTACGTATTTTTCTGCTGTTTGTGCTTGCTTTTTCATTGGATCGAGTTGTTGCTCGATTTCATGAATAATATCTTCTACACGGTTTAGATTTTCTTGTGTTTCAGCTAGTTTATATTCGGCTTTCTTCTTCCTCTGCTTATATTTCAGAACCCCAGCTGCCTCTTCAAAAATAGTCCTTCTTTCCTCTGCTTTTGAGCTAAGAATTTCTTCCACTTTTCCTTGACTAATAATTGAAAAGGCCTCACGTCCAAGTCCTGAATCCATGAACAAATCAACAATATCTTTTAATCGACACGATTGATTATTTATATAGAACTCACTTTCACCAGAACGATATACCCTTCTAGTTACACTTACTTCTTCATATTCTAAAGGTAGGAGCTGGTCATGGTTATCCAATACTAACGTTACTTCTGCAACATTTAATGCTTTACGTGTATCACTCCCTTGGAAAATAATATCTTCCATTTTAGATCCACGTAAGGATTTTGCCGACTGCTCCCCTAGCACCCAACGAATAGCATCCGTTATATTACTTTTTCCACTTCCATTAGGTCCTACCACTGCAGTTACTCCTGGAACAAAATCAACATTAATCCGTTTTGCAAAAGATTTAAAGCCAACACTTTCCAACCTTTTTAAGTACATATTACATTCTCCTAATTCAATAAAGAACATTGACAAATTGCATCTATTTAAGTTCTCAATTATCATAAATTTATCAAGCACGATTCTTATTCATCGTATTTCTATAATTAGTTTTACGAAAAACAAATTTGGCTTTTTACCGCATTTATTTTATCATAAACATAGAAACAAAAGAAGAGTAGACCATACATACTCTATTAGTTTTAAATCGTAGGGGAGAGATATTATAGAATGAGCTTAGAAAAACCATCAGCAGAAAATTTAAAGATTTTACTTGATGAAATTGCTGAACAACTAGATGTTGTTAATCGCACGATAATGGATCCGGAAGATTATGATTTGAATAAATATGAAGAGATCAAATTTATGTATGATATGATTAAACAGAAAGGGCGACTCAGCGCTCAAGAAACACAAGCTTTTATTGAAGAGCTACGATCTGTTCGAAAGCATTAAGTGAATACGTAACGATTCCCATTATGAAGTTCGCGGGACAGAGGCCTGCCCACACGAATACAGAACCAAAAAAGATGCTCCTTCACTTAGCTAAGCTTAATGAGTGAAGGAAATCTTTTTTTGTAGTCTAGGAAATTATAAAATTTACCCATGTGGATAAATGGCGCGTGTTGAGTCGCTTGCAAGGGGAGCTCCCAAACTTACATTCTATTTAACTGTAATAGTGGTTTCTCATAAGAATGAAAAGTGTGAGCTGTTGCTTCCTGCGAGAGTGCGTCAGTTTTTGTGTACAAAAACTGACGCACTACTGAAAAAACAACGGCTCATCCTAATCGTTCTATCTACTTTAAAACAACTGTAGTTGTTTTATGAATTATATTTATCTATCGCTGCTTTTGCAGCACGCTGCTCGGCTTCTTTTTTTGTGCGTCCAATGCCCGATCCATAAATTTCATTTTGAATGAGTACATTAGCAACAAATTCTTTATGATGAGATGGGCCTCTTTCTTCTATAATTCTATACTCGATTGATTGATTTTTAATCTGTTGAATTAATTCTTGTAACTGACTCTTGTAATCCATCGCATGCGAAAAAGCACCATCTGTAATCTTCGGAAATACATGGTCTTCTAAAAATTGTAACGCTGCATCAAACCCCTGATCCAAATATAATGCTCCTAAGAAGGCTTCAAAAACATCAGCAAGTAAAGCAGAGCGGTCTCGACCACCTGTTTGTTCCTCTCCTTTACCTAGTAATATAAATTGACCAAATTCAAGACCTCTGGCAAAGCTAGCTAGTGAAGGTTCACAAACAATAGAGGCTCTTAATTTAGTCATTTCTCCTTCTGGCATATGTTGATGCTTACGAAAAAGATATTGAGATACTCCTAATTCTAGTACAGCATCACCTAGAAATTCCAACCTTTCATTATCCGAAAATACTTCCTTACGATGCTCATTCACATAAGATGAATGTGTAAATGCCTGTCTAATCAATATATGGTTGTGAAACATAATATTTAAATGTTTCTCTAACTGGGCAATTTCCACGCTGGACACCTCAATTTCCATTAAATATACGGAAAGTCCCGCCAAAACTCGCGAGACTTTCTCTTCCTGTTATTCTTGTGTGCTGTTTATGTAGTTAACAGCATCACCAACTGTATTTATTTTTTCAGCCTCTTCATCAGCAATTGTCATATCAAATTCGTCTTCAAGCTCCATTACAAGCTCAACCACATCAAGAGAGTCAGCTTCTAAATCTTCTTTAAACGATGCTTCCATTGTTACTTTTGACTCTTCCACATCAAGACGATCAACGATAATATCTTTTACACGATCAAACACATCTGCCACGTTCCTTCACCTCCTTTCAAGGAAATCCGTAGTATTACATAACCATTCCACCATCAATATGAATCGTTTGGCCCGTAATGTAGTTTGCATCATCGCTTGCAAGGAAGCGTACAACCTTTGCAACATCCTCTGGCTCTCCAAGCTTGTTTAAAGGGATCATTGCTAGCATTTCCTTTTGCTGTTCATCAGTTAAGGCATCCGTCATATCTGTAGATATAAAACCTGGCGCTACGGCATTAACATGAATATTTCTTGAAGCAAGTTCCTTTGCTGTTGTTTTCGTTAAACCTATGACACCAGCTTTTGCTGCTACATAATTTGCTTGTCCAGGATTTCCGCTAACTCCAACAATGGAAGCTACGTTAACAATCTTTCCAGCTCTTTGCTTCATCATTTGTCTTGTAACTGCCTTTGTACAAACAAATACACCTTTTAAATTGGTATTAATTACTTGATCGAATTCTTCTTCTTTCATTCTCATTAATAAATTATCTCTCGTTATACCGGCATTATTAACAAGAATGTCCAATGAACCAAAATTACTTACTACTTCTTTAATCATTGATTTAACACTTGCCTCATCAGCTACATCAGCTTGCACGATAAAAGCATTAGAGCCCATCGCTTTAATTTCTTCGACAACAGCTTTCGCTTTATCTTCGCTCCCAGCATAATTCACGGCGACATTCGCACCTTGTTTTGCTAATTCTAATGCAATGGAACGGCCTATACCACGAGACGCTCCTGTAACCAATGCGTTTTTGCCTTTAAGCATTATTAATCCCCCTTAAACCATGATATAAAGTCATTTAATGAAGCAGTATCTTGAACAGCAAACGTAGTAGTATTTCGATTAACCTTCTTCACCAAACCACTTAACACTTTACCATTTCCTACTTCTACAAATGCATCTACTTCTTTCTCCATCATATTTCTAATTGATTCCTCAAATCGAACAGGAGAATACAGTTGTTTAATTAATAGTTCTTTGATCTCAGCATTCTCCCTTACTGGTGAAGCTGATACATTTGCGTAGATAGGAATCGCTGCATCATTAATCGTTACCTTGTTTAAGTACTCTGAAAATGCCTCATTAGCCGATTTCATAAGACGAGAATGAAATGGTCCACTGACATTTAACGGAAGAACGCGTTTAGCACCTTTCGCTTTTAAAATTTCTTTGGCCATCTCGATACCTTTAACTGACCCAGAAATAACAATTTGTCCTGGACAATTTAGATTAGCTAGATCTATAACTTCTTCATTTATTTCACTAAGCCCAGCTTGAATCGTCTCACTATCTAACCCAAGCACTGCCGCCATTGTACCTTGTCCTTTTGGAAAAGCCTGCTCCATTAATTTTCCACGTGTTGCTACAAGTGGCAAAGCTTCCTCTAACGAAATAGCTCCAGCAGCTACTAATGCGCTGTATTCTCCAAGACTATGACCAACCGTCATTACTGGCTGTACTTCCATATCTAATAACATGGTGTGAAGAGCGATGCTTGTTAATAATAAGGCCGGCTGTGCATTTTCTGTTTCTGTGAGTTCCTCTTTTGGCCCTTCAAACATAATTTTTGTTAGATTCTTTTGTAAAATTTGATCTGCATCATCAAAGAGTTTTTGGATCTTAGGTGATGCTTCATATAGTTCTCTTCCCATTCCTACTGTCTGGGACCCTTGCCCAGGAAACATGAAGGCAACCTGCTTCATTATTTGTCCCCCTCCAAATTCATTGTCTCAATCGTTTGTTTAATCGTTTCCGTAATTTGGTTATTAACCATGTGACACGTCTGTTTAACTGCATTATATATGGCGTTTGAATCAGATGAACCATGCGCCTTCACAACTGGTGCTGCTAATCCGAATAATCCTGCCCCGCCATATTCTGCATAATCTAGTTTTGCTTTTAATCCTTTCAAGTCGTTTTTAATCATACCAGCGGCAATTTTCGTTTTTACAGATGACATAAATGTCTCTTTAAGCATGGAAAACATAGCCCCGGCAGTTCCTTCAATTGTTTTTAATGCAATATTACCAGTGAATCCGTCAGTTACTACAACATCTGCAACGTTAGTTAACAAATCACGCGCTTCGACATTGCCGATAAAATTAATTGGCGTATCACTCAAAAGGTGAAACGCTTTTTTAGTAAGGTCATTCCCTTTCCCATCTTCGGTTCCAACATTTAATAACCCTACCCTAGGATTGGTAATAGAGCGCACTTGCTCGACATAAATAGAACCCATTAACGCGTATTGTAATAGGTGATTCGGCTTCGCATCAACATTTGCACCTACGTCCAATAGCAGGAATCCTTGCCCATCTAAAGTGGGTAATGTCGGACTTAGAGCAGGGCGCTCAATGCCTGTAATTCTACCAACGATAAAGAGACCTGCGCTCATTAATGCTCCCGTATTTCCAGCAGAAATACAAGCATCGGCTCTACCTTCTTTTACCTCTTGGGCCATTAAGACTAATGACGCCTTCTTTTTCCTGCGAACCGCACGTACAGGTTCATCTTCTGAAGTAATTACTTCTGTTGTATGTAAAATATCAATATTTTTAGTATCTGTTAAGTACTCATTTATCTTCGCTTCATCCCCAACTAGGGTAATATGTAGTTGGTCAATCTCAGAGACAGCTTTCATCGCTCCAAGTACTACAGCTTTTGGTGCATGATCGCCACCCATGGCATCTATTGCAAGTTTCATTTATTGTTCTCCTTTTTGTTCATTAGGTTGATACATATGGAAAATACCAGTAAACACTGTTTCATTTTCTACAATGCTGTTAACATGAACAATCGTAAGTCCTTTCTCTTTTCCTTCAACTACAGCCTTCGCAACCACGCGTTCGCCTTCTTTAACCTGTCGTGTAAATTTCAATTCTGATTTAGCAGTTAGAGCTAATTCATCATTAATCACAGCAACAGCAAGAGAATTTGCCTGAGCAAACAAATGATGACCACGGGCAATTTTATTACGCGAGAATACATGCTCCGCACCAATGTCTAAAATTGAGATTGCCCGATTATCTAATTCCAAGTCAACCACTTCTCCAATTACTTCTTCAAGTGGTAATGCTTTAACAGTTTCATTCCATTGGTTCGTAGCAACTGATTTAATCCGCTGCCTTAATTCAGGAATAGAAAGCTCCATCCGATCTAACCGGATCGTTTGGATACTGACAGAGAATTGTTTTGCCAATTCTTCATCTGTAATAAAAGGTGTCTTTTCAATTGTCTCTTTTAATAATCGTTGTCGATCAGATTTTGGTCGTTTCATGCTTGCACCGTCCATATTTTTTATGACTTGGTCCTAATAGTAATATATAATACCTTGCTTGTTTATGCAAATATTTCTTAGTCTAATTTCTCGTTAAAAACGGAATTTTCCTCTACATATTGCTGCAGTAAACGGAATTCCGGATCATCTTCTAACAGGTTTTCATCAATGATGTTCTGCGCATCCTTTCGTGCTGTTTCTAAAGCTCGATAATCATGAATCATATCAGCTACTTTAAATTCGGGTACACCACTCTGTTTCCTTCCAAAGAAATCCCCTGGTCCCCTCAATCGTAAATCCTCTTCAGACAAAGCAAATCCATCGGTTGTTTCAGACATAATCCGCATACGTTCTTTTCCTGTTTCTCCTTTTGGGTCGGCAATTAAAATGCAGTAGCTTTGTTTAGCACCTCGTCCAACCCTTCCCCGCAATTGATGGAGTTGTGATAGTCCAAACCGCTCAGCATCATAAATAACCATAACTGTTGCATTCGGTACATTAACACCAACTTCTACAACTGTTGTCGATACTAGAATCTGTACTTCATTATCAGCAAATTGTTTCATTACAGCATCTTTTTCTTCTGTTGGCAACCTACCATGCATGAGACCAATTTTTATTTCTTCTGGGTAGAACGCTTGTAGCTGTTGATATACATCTACGGCATTTTGAATATCTAATTTATCGGACTCCTCAATGAGAGGACAGATAATATATGCTTGTTCTCCGAGAGAAATTTGTTTATGGATAAAATGAAGCACACGATCCAGCGTATTTTCTTTTACCCAGTATGTCTCAATTTCCTTTCTGCCCATAGGCATCTCATCAATGACGGATACATCCATGTCGCCAAATGCTGTAATAGCTAAAGTCCTAGGGATTGGGGTTGCTGTCATAAATAATACGTCAGGCTGAAGACCTTTTTCACGTAAGATACGCCTTTGCTCTACACCAAAACGGTGCTGTTCATCTACTATCACAAATCCAAGGTCATCAAAAATGACATCCTCTTGAATCAGCGCATGCGTCCCTACGACAATATTTATCTCATGTTTCTCAATACCTTCAGTTATTGCTTTTCTTTTTTTACCTTTTACAGAGCCAGTTAATAACGTAACATTCACTTTATCATCAAACAATTCAACTAGTGATTGGAAATGCTGCTCTGCTAAAATTTCTGTAGGTACCATTAGCGCACCTTGTTTACCTGCCGTAAGTGAAGCATACAAACATATTGCAGCAACCGCTGTTTTTCCCGAGCCTACATCCCCTTGTAAAAGACGACTCATTCTGTAGGGAGACTTCATATCGGATAGAATTTGATTTAACGATTTTTCTTGTGCATTTGTTAAAGCAAATGGCAAACTTGCAATAAATGCCTGAACAAGATCTGAATTATAATGTTGCGCATTTCCTACAGTTGCCTCACGTTTCAACTTGCGAAGTAGCTGCATTTTTAGTTGAAATAGTAAAAATTCTTCATAGATAAATCTCCGTCTAGCATGCTTTAATGCTACTCTATGCTTAGGAAAATGCATCATCGTAAAAGCTTCACTACGAGTAGGTATTTTATAACTTGCTAGATATCTATTTGGTAACAATTCTTCTATTTCCGTGGAACAAGCCTTCAATGCTTGTTGAATTAATTTCTTCAGCTTAACATTAGTTATATTGCCTTTAACAGAGTAGATAGGCTGAATTTCTGCCTGTTGATTGGCATGGCCCTTCTTATAATTACTAACCGTAATTTGCAAACGATGGGCATCCCACTTCCCAGTTAATGTGACCGTGTCCCCCTGATGAATTTGTTTCTTAGCGAAAGCTCGATTAAACATAACTGCTTTAACAGCAACCTGTTCAACTTCGAGGGTAAAGGTAAGTCTTGATTTTTTTTTGCCATAAAAAGTAAGAGAAGGATCATGAATCACCCTTCCCTCAATCGTAACTTTATCATCATGAATTAACTCACTAAGAGGCCTAATTTCGAAAATATCATAGCGATAAGGAAAATGATTTAATAAATCTTCAATCGAATAGATATGCATCAGTGCAAGGTCTTCTGCCATTTTATCGCCGATGCCTTTTAAGTTTGTTACAGGCTCACGTAACATGTGAATCACTCTTTCTAACTTGTAATCCCAAATAGTTTATCTTTTAGAAAACGACCAGTTGGTGTATCGGCTAATCCACCTTCACCAGTCTCACGAAGACTTGAAGGCATTTGTTTCCCAATTCGATACATAGCGCCAATCACTTCATCGCATGGTATTCTACTCGTTACACCAGCCAACGCCATATCAGCAGATACAATTGCTAGTGAGGACCCCCCAGCATTTCGTTTTACACAGGGAACCTCTACTAAACCTGCAACAGGATCACAAACAAGGCCAAGCATATTTTTTAATGTCATAGCAAATGCCTCAGCAGACTGCTGAGGAGTGCCGCCCGCCATTTCAACGATCGCAGCTGAAGCCATTGCCCCCGCTGAACCAACCTCTGCTTGACATCCTCCTGCCGCACCGGAAATAAAGGCATTATTTGCAACGACAAACCCAAATGCGCCTGCAGTAAATAAATAACGAATCATTTGCTCACGTGTAGGATGCAACTGATTTTTAACTGCAAATAATGTGCCAGGTACACATCCCGCGCTCCCAGCAGTTGGAGTAGCACATATTGTACCCATTGCAGCGTTAACCTCATTTGTACCCATTGCTTTACTAACTGCATCAAGTAGTAAATTTCCAGATAAAGGAGTTTTCTCTTTCATGTAATTTTGTATTAATACCGCATCGCCACCAGTTAACCCCGTAACTGATTCAACACCTTTCAAAGCGTCCTCGATGGCGTTTTCCATTACTTGTAGGTTTTTCTCCATCTCTCCATATATTTCTTCACGCGTTTTTTCTTTAACTTCCATTTCCTGCCGAATCATTACTTCTGAAATTAAGATATTTTCATTTTCAGCAATCTCTACTAATTCCTTCACTGTACGAAACATATAATTCCACCTCTCTTGTTAAAACACTAGCTGACAATTTTGGAAATTTGAATAATGTGTTCAGCGTTATCCAATTCATGTAGCACGTCGTCATCTACATTTTGGTCTACTTCAATGACCATTAACGCTTCCTTACCGACATCCTTCCGATTCACTTCCATATGTCCGATATTAATTTGATGTTTGGCAAGTATTGTTGTAACAGAAGCAATCGCTCCGAAGCGATCGTTATGCATAATTAAAATAGCAGGGTGATTTCCAGATAACCGCAATTCAAAGCCATTTAATTCAGTGATTTCCACTTTTCCTCCACCAATCGAAACACCGACCAGTTCAAGCGTATCAGTTTCATTGCCAAGAACTATTCTAGCTGTATTCGGGTGATCGACAGCTGCGCTATCTTCAATAAATTCAATATAAAAATCTCTTTCCTTTGCGATATTCAACGCATTACTCATACGGGTGTCATCCGTTTCAAATCCAAGTAGGCCACCAGCTAAAGCAAAATCAGTACCATGCCCCTTATACGTTTTTGCAAAAGATTCATATAAATATATCTTTGCCCACTTCGGACTTTTTCCGAATAACGTACGTGCTGCCTTACCTATTCTCGCTGCACCTGCTGTATGAGAACTAGAAGGGCCTATCATAACCGGCCCAATAATATCAAAAACAGAATTATATTTCATAGCTATCCACCGCCTAGTTTTAGGTTTACACAGTTTTACAATCTTTTAAAGTAAGGGTATTCATTCCAATAACAAGTCAATTTTATACCCCTAAGCTTCCATAGTAAATTATAACAAAAAAGTCGATATTAATCATTTCCATTATTACCTTGTAAGTATGATAACATGTATATCGCTATTATTTATACATGTTATCCGAATAATTTTGAATCCACTACAAATGCTATTCTTATTCATTATCCATGTCCTGTAATACATTGACTTCCATGTTTATAAGATCTATAATTAAAATTTGTGGATTATACGTTTATAATCGGGTGGGAGAGGGACAGGAGATACGATGAGGAGTTCATATGCCTGATAAGAAACACCAGCATAATTTACAGCCGAACTCAAGTTTTAAAAATGAGTTTATTGCTGGTCTGATAGGCTATTTAACGACAATGTATATTGTTGTTGTGAATGGGTCTATCCTTAGTGAAGCAGGGTTGTCCATTGAAAGTGGTATGGTTGCAACCATTCTCGCAAGTTTTGTTGGAACAGTACTGATGGGAATCATCGGCAGACTTCCGCTCATCATCATTCCAGGTATGGGGATTAACGCATTGTTTGCATACTCTATCGTGGAAGGCACGGAATTGCATTTTCAAGAAGGCTTAGCTGTTGTGCTTGTAGCTGCTATTATTTTTTTAATAACAGCTTTTAGTAAGTTAGGTGTATTGTTAAGAGATGCTATTCCCAATTCACTGAAACATGCAATCACTGTTGGTTTGGGTTTTTTCTTAATCTTAATTGGGCTAGAAAAAAGTGGACTTGTTATTAGCGGGGAAAATACCATCATTGCGATTGGTGATTTTAGCTCTGCTACCGTTATTGTTAGTTTATTGACTTTGTTTCTAGCCATATTCTTATTCGTAAAAAATATCCCGGCTAATTTCCTGCTTACCATGTTTGCTGGTACTATTTTTGCTTTCATTGCTGGAACCATAGAAACTGGAAACGAAGCAATAAATATTACATGGAGTGAAATGCTATTTCTGCCTTCATTTTCAGCAATTGATGAGTTATCATTTTGGCTAGCGGTATTCCCTTTATCGATGATCCTTATTTTTGAGAACATGGGTTTATTACATGGTCAGCTGGAGATGTTAAAACGAGAAAATAGGTACTCAAAAGCCTATCAAGTGACTGCTTTTTCAACGTTAACCTGTGCTTTCTTAGGGACATCGCCAACTGTTTCTGCTGCAGAAAATGCTGCTGTTATTGCTTCCAAAGGAAGAACTGGAAAAACAGCTCTCGTTGCCGGAGTATTGTTTCTAGCAACACTTTTCCTTATTCCTTGGATAACAATGATTCCAAATACAGCTATAAGCCCTATCTTAATTATTGTAGGCTTTTTGATGACCCAAAACATTCGATATCTACCATTAGATAACCTATCAGAATGTATACCAGCTCTACTCATAGTTGTAATGATCCCATTCACCTACAGCATTGCTGATGGTATGGCTTTTGGGTTCATTGCATATCCAATTGTAAAAATCGCAATTGGAAAACATCGAGAGTTATCGGCTGCACTAATCGTAATATCTGGTTTGTTCCTGTTTGATTTCATCATGAAGATTATCGGAATATAAAAAAAGGGATATCCCAAAAGTCACGTAAAAATGACGAAAGGGGTACCCCTTTTTTTATAGTCTAGGAAATTATAGAATTTGAGTCTGTGTATACATATGGGCGTGTTGAGCCGCGTCCAGCTCCAGCACCCAGAAACGTAGCGACTTCATGAATCGCCCTAATCTAAGTCCTCATTGGCTCGCAAGCTCACCGTGATTTCCTTTATCTCCATTGGCTCACTCCAGTAATTACGTTTCTAATCGGGCGCTAGCGCTTTTGTTCTAAGTTAAGAAAGTATAAAATCAGTGCAATGACTGCGTTAAGCCAAGTAGTTATTTTGAAATGTTTGATGTATATTGGCAATGCTCCGACTAATTACTTCGCTTTCGGCGGGCACGGCCTCAACTAACTTTGCAAAGAAGAACACGTTGCAAAGTGGATTTTCGGCTCGCGCTAATCCCGGAGGAGTCTACATAATTAGTCTCCGCTATGAGAAGGTGCAACAATTCTTGTCATAAGTAATAGGTTGACTTTTTTTACAATG